>JAEXTE010000127.1 GCA_023453655.1 Pseudomonadota bacterium | reverse complement strand
TTCGTGACCTCGTTCTACAGCTTCCGCCTGCTGTACCTGACCTATTTCGGCGAGGAGCGCTTCCGCCACGCGCACGCGTCCAGCGAGCATGCGACGCACGACGCGCACGGCCAGGAGACGCACCACGAGCCGCTGCACGACGACGGTCACGGCCACCACGACCACGGGCACCACGGCGTGCACGAGCCGCACGAGTCGCCCTGGGTGGTGACCCTGCCGCTGGTGCTGCTGGCGATCCCGTCGATCCTGATCGGCTTCTTCACCGCCGGCCCGATGCTGTTCGGCACCGACTGGAGCGGCCACGAGCAGGGCACGCCATTCTTCGCCGGCGCGATCGAGGTGCTCGCCGCCCACGACGTGATGGCGCAGCTCAAGGACACCCTGTGGCACGGCCCGGTCGCGTTCGCGCTGCACGGCTTCCTGACCCCGGCGTTCTGGCTGACCTTCGCCGGCTTCCTGCTCGCGACCCTGATGTACGTGTGGCGACCCGGCCTGGCGCCGAAGGTGGCGCATGCGCTGCGCGGTCCGATCCGCGTGCTCGAGAACAAGTACGGCTTCGACGACCTGTGGATCAAGGGCTTCGCCGGCGGCGGCCTGCTGCTGGGCCGCGGCTCGCGCGAGGTCGACGGCAAGCTGATCGACGGCGTGCTCGTCAACGGCGCCGCCCGGGTGGTGGACTTCTCCGCCGGGCTGATCCGCCGCATGCAAACCGGATACCTCTACCACTACGCGTTCGCGATGATCGTCGGCCTGATCGTGCTCCTGGCCGTGCTGATCCGCCATTGGACCTGACACCGTGCAGAACTGGCCCCTCCTGAGTCTCCTGATCTGGCTGCCGATCTTCGGCGGTGCCGCCGTGCTCGCGCTCGGCGACAAGCGCGCCTCCGGCGCACGCTGGCTGTCGCTGGCCATCGCCGTGGCGGTGTTCCTGCTGAGCCTGCCGCTGTTCACCGGCTTCGACTATGCCGCCACCGGCCTGCAGTTCCTCGAGCGCCGCGAGTGGATCCCGGCCTACGACATCCAGTACCACCTGGGCGCGGACGGCATCTCGATCGCGCTGATCATCCTGACCGCACTGACCACCGCGCTGGTGCTGGTCGGCGCCTGGACCTCGATCGACCGGCGCGTGAGCCAGTACTACGGCGCGATGCTGATCCTCGAAGGCCTGATGATCGGCGTGTTCTCGGCCGTGGACGCGCTGCTGTTCTACGTCTTCTTCGAGGCCATGCTGATTCCGATGTTCATCATCATCGGCGTCTGGGGCGGCCCGAGGCGCGTGTACGCGTCGATCAAGTTCTTCCTGTACACCTTCCTCGGCTCGATCTTCATGCTGGTCGGCCTGATCTACCTGTACCTGAAGGCGGGCAGCTGGCAGCTGCCGGACCTGTACGCGCTGCGCCTGACCGCCAGCGAGCAGATGTGGCTGTTCTTTGCCTTCCTCGCCGCCTTCGCGGTGAAGGTGCCGATGTTCCCGGTGCACACCTGGTTGCCGGACGCGCACGTGGAGGCGCCCACCGGCGGCTCGGTGATCCTGGCGGCGATCATGCTCAAGATCGGCGGCTACGGCTTCCTGCGCTTCAGCCTGCCGATCACGCCCGACGCCGGCCACGAGTGGGCTTGGCTGGTCATCGCGCTGTCGCTGATCGCGGTGGTGTACGTGGGCCTGGTGGCGCTGGTCCAGGAGGACATGAAGAAGCTGATCGCGTATTCGTCGGTCTCGCACATGGGCTTCGTCACCCTCGGGACCTTCATCGCTTTCGCGCTGATGCGCGACGTCGGCGGCGGCGAGGACGCGGCGCGCCTGGGCCTGCAGGGCGCGATGGTGCAGATGATCTCGCACGGCTTCATCTCCGGCGCGATGTTCTCCTGCGTCGGCGTGCTGTACGACCGCATGCACACGCGCATGATCCGCGACTACGGCGGCGTGGCGAACGTCATGCCCTGGTTCACCTTCTTCATGGTGCTGTTCGCGATGGCCAACTCCGGCCTGCCGGGCACCTCGGGCTTCGTCGGCGAGTTCATGGTGGTCCTGGCCAGCTTCCAGCACCATCCGATGATCGCCTTCACCGCGGCGCTGACCCTGATCATCGGCGCGGGCTACTCGCTGTGGCTGGTGAAGCGGGTGATGTTCGGCGAGGTCGGCAACGCCCACGTCGCCGAACTCAAGGACATCAACGGCCGCGAGTGGCTGGTGCTGGGCGTGTTCGCGATCGGCACCGTGGCGATCGGCGTGTACCCCAAGCCGCTGATCGACCTGATGGACCCGGCGATCGCGCAGCTGGCCACCCACATCTCGGCCAGCAAGCTGTGACCCGGCGCGTGGCACCCCGCCTGGACGGAAAGACGGTGGCCCGCGCGGCCTCCAAGGAAAGCATGCAGTGATGACGACCGCGATGACGCCCCCTCCCGTTCGCTCCTTCGCCGAGCTGGCGCCGCTGGCGCCCGAGCTGCTCGTGGTCTTCGGCGCATTCGCGCTGCTGATGCTCGACCTGTTCCTGGACGACCGCCGCCGCGTCGTCACCCACGCGCTGGCGATCGTGACCCTGGTCGCCGCCGCGGCCCTGGTCTGGTTCGACGTGGGCGGGCAGGGCACCACGCTCTCGGGCATGTTCGTGCGCGACGAGGGCGCGGACGTGATGAAGCTGGTGCTGCTGGTGGTGAGCGCGCTGGCGATGGGCTACATCTGGCCGTTCCTGCGCGAGCGCGGCCTGTACAAGGGCGAGGTGGCGGTGCTGGTGCTGTTCTCGGTCGCCGGCATGATGCTGCTGGTTTCGGCCGGCAGCATGACCATGGTGTACGTGGGCCTGGAACTGCTGGCCCTGTGCTCCTACGCGCTGGTCGCGACCGACCGCGACAGCCCGCTGGCCTCCGAGGCCGCGATGAAGTACTTCGTGCTCGGTTCGCTGGCCTCTGGCCTGCTGCTGTACGGCATGACCCTGGTCTACGGCGCCACAGGCACGCTCGACCTGGCCGGCATCCGCGACGCGGCCTACGCCGTGTCCGGCACCGACCGCACCCTGCTGCTGACCGGCACGGTGTTCGTGGTGGTGGGCATCGCCTTCAAGTTCGGCGCGGCGCCGTTCCACATGTGGTTGCCCGATACCTATCACGGCGCGCCGACCCCGATCGCGCTGTTCATCGGTTCGGCGCCCAAGGTCGCGGCGTTCGGCATGACCTGGCGCATGCTCGACATCGCGCTGGGGCCGAACTACGAGCAGATCCAGCTGCTGCTGGCGGTGCTGGCGGCGGCGTCGCTGGCCGTGGGCAACCTGTTCGCGATCGCGCAGTCCAACCTCAAGCGCATGCTCGCGTACTCGACGATCTCGCACGTGGGCTTCATGTTCCTCGGCCTGGCGGCCGGCGGCAGCGAGGGCTACGCGGCGGCGATGTTCTATGCGATCAGCTACGCGATCATGTCGGTGGCGGCGTTCGGCGCGATCGTGATGCTGGCGCGCAAGGGCTTCGAGGCCGACCGCATCGAGGATTTCCGCGGACTGAACGCGCGCAATCCGTGGATGGCGGGCCTGGTGCTGCTGATCATGGCCTCGCTGGCGGGCGTGCCCGTGCTGCTGGGGTTCTGGGCCAAGGTCGCGGTGCTGCGCGCGGCGCTCGAGGCCGACCTGATGTGGCTGGTGATCGTCGGCGTGGTGTTCGCGGTGATCGGGGCGTTCTACTACCTGCGCGTCATCAAGGTCATGTACTTCGACCAGCCCTCCGGCGAGCCGGTGACCGTGCGCGGCGGCGCGCTGCAGGCGGTGTTCTCGCTCAACGCGCTGGCGTTGCTCGGCCTTGGCCTGTTCTGGAGCCCGATCATGTCGTGGTGCCAGGCGGCGTTCGCCTGAGCATCCGTTCAGTCCGGGGGCTTGCGAAAAAAACCGCACGTCGTCATAATTCCGCTTCTGATGCGGGGTGGAGCAGTCTGGCAGCTCGTCGGGCTCATAACCCGAAGGTCGCAGGTTCAAATCCTGCCCCCGCTACCAACACTGTCTGCGTAGACGAGCACGCAGGCGACGAAGAGGCGGCCCCGGCAACGGGGTCGCCTTTTTCGTATCCGGTCGGCGTTGCGCTGCGCCGGATGCGCGGAGTCCGGGCCGTCCGGTCCCGTGCCGCGTCGGATCAAAGTGCCGTGCAACGCGCCGCCGGTCTGCGATGGACGCCGCCCTCGCGATGCAAGGCCGGCGTTGTGTTTCAGGGGGAGATCCGGATGGTCGGTTTGCGTGTCGCACTCGTCGCCGTGCTGTTGCTGTCGGCCTGGTCCACCTGCGGCGATGTCGCGGCGACGCCGCAGGCCGCCGCGACCCCGGCCGGTAATGCCGCCGTCGCAGCCGGTGCTTCCGCTGGCGCGATCCGCCTGCAGCATGCCAACGCGCACGCCCGGGTGACCCGTGACGGCACCCGCCTGAGTACCACCGGCCCCGACTTGGTCGCCGCGGCCTTCGCCGGCAGGCCGCTGCGCGGGCGCGCCTACGTCGAGGCGGTGCTGTTCCACGGCGGCGAGCACGCGGTCGGAGTGTCGCTGTGGGGCGAGCGCCCCGAACTGCTGCGCAACGATGCCCATCCAGGCCGCAGCTACGGTGCAGCCGGCGCGTCGGCGCAGGCGGTTTCGGCCTGGGCCGTGGTCGCCTATGCCAATTACGGCCTGCCGGGCGAGGCGAAGCTGGAACTGGCGGACCTGCCCGGAACCCCAGGCCAACGGATCGTGGTGCAGTTGGCGGTGGACGCGGAGTCGCGCGCGGTCTGGATGAAGCTCGCCGGCGCCCGCGGCTGGGCCGGCGGCGGCGATCCGGCCAAGGGCCTGAGGCCGACCCTGGTCCTCGGGGGCGCCGCGCCCATCCGGGTCGGCGGCAACGTGTCCAGTCCTGCCAGCTACGTGGAACTGCAGGCCCCGGCGCGCCACGCCGGTGCCGCGCCCGCGGGCTTCACGCCCTTCGGCTGAGGGCGGGGCGGCCCCGCCATGGCCGCGCGTGGGGCGGCCCGGTTGGATCGGGGGCCGAAAGCCGGTATGATTCCCGGCTCGCGCAGCGCAGCCTCACCCTGCAAGGTACCGACCGCAGGGGATGGAGCGCGCTCCCGCGACCAGTTTCACCGGGCCACCGCCGGCGCTGAAGCCCGCGGACGGTGCCGGGAAACCGGGCTTCATCGGGGCAGGCTTGCCGCGATGCCGAAATCCGGCCCAGGCCGGACATTCAGGACAAGGGGCCCATCGGGCCCTTTGTTGTTTCCGGCGATTTGAACAGGTTCAACGACGCGACGTGACGGACAAGGCGACACAGATCAGCGCGCTGCTCGCGCCCACGGTCGAGGCCCTCGGCCTGCAGCTGCTGGGCATCGAATACCTGCCCGCGCCGGGCGGTTCGGTGGTGCGCCTGTACATCGACGTGCCAGAGGCCGAAGCCGACGCCCGCCACGTCGGCATCGAGGAGTGCGAGGCGGTCAGCCGCGAAGTGTCCGCGCAGCTCGACGTGGAGGACCCGATCCAGGGCAACTACACGCTCGAGGTGTCCTCGCCCGGCGTGGACCGCCCGCTGTTCGACGCCGCGCAGTTCGCGCGCTTCGCCGGCGAGCGCGCCAAGGTCGGGCTGAAGCTGCCGCAGGACGGGCGCCGGCGCCTGACCGGCACCATCGTCTCGGTCGCCGGCGGGACGATCGTGTTCGACGTCGATGGCCAGCCGATCGAGGTGTCGGTCGACAACATCGACAAGGCGCGGCTGGTGCCCGACTGGGCGGCGCTGGGCTATGGACCCGCGCGCGAACTGCCCGGCGATGCGCGCCCCGGCAAGCCGGGACGCAAGGCGGCGGGCAAGGGCGCCACGAAGCCTAAGCGCAAATGAATTTTCCGCCGTGTCGGCCGACGCCGGCGCGGGAGAGGGACCGGGCACCGCGCCCGGAGCGATGACTAGGTCAAGCCGGTTTTCAGAGGTCTTACACAGATGAGCAAAGAACTGTTGTTGGTCGTGGACGCGGTCGCCAACGAAAAAGGCGTGCCGGAGTCGGTGATCCTCGAGGCGATCGAGGCTGCGCTGGCCACCGCGGCGAAGAAGCGCTACCTCGACCAGGACGTGCTGACCCGCGTGTCGATCGACCCCAAGGACGGCAGCTACGAGACCTTCCGCCGCTGGGAAGTGGTGGCCGACGACGTGGTGATGGAGTCGCCCGACCGCCAGATCCGCCTGATGGACGCCGTCGACGAGGTCGAGGGCGTCGAAGTGGGCGACTACATCGAAGAGCAGATCGAGAACGTCGATTTCGGCCGCATCGCCGCCCAGGCCGCCAAGCAGGTGATCGTGCAGCGCGTGCGCGAGGCCGAGCGCCAGCAGGTCGTGGACGCGTGGAAGGATCGCGTCGGCGAGCTGGTGACGGGCGTGGTCAAGCGCGTCGAGCGCGGCAACGTGTATGTCGACCTCGGCGGCAACGCCGAAGCCTTCATCCCCAAGGACAAGGCGATCCCGCGCGACATCGTGCGCGCCGGCGACCGCATCCGCGGCTACCTGTTCGACGTGCGCAGCGAGCCGCGCGGCCCGCAGCTGTTCATCAGCCGCGCCGCGCCCGAGTTCATGATGGAGCTGTTCAAGCTTGAAGTGCCGGAAGTCGGCCAGGGCCTGGTCGAGATCAAGGCCTGCGCGCGCGATCCGGGCGACCGCGCCAAGATCGCCGTGATCGCCTACGACAACCGCACCGATCCGATCGGCGCCTGCATCGGCATGCGTGGTTCGCGCGTGCAGGCGGTGAGCAACGAGCTCAACGGCGAGCGCGTGGACATCGTGCTGTGGTCGGACAACCCGGCGCAGTTCGTGATCAACGCCATGGCCCCGGCCGAGGTGCAGTCGATCGTCGTCGACGAGGACAAGCACTCGATGGACCTGGCCGTGGCCGAGGACAAGCTGGCCCAGGCGATCGGCAAGGGCGGCCAGAACGTGCGCCTCGCCAGCCGCCTGACCGGGTGGCAGCTGAACGTGATGACCCAGGACCAGGTCACCGCGAAGTCCGAGGCCGAGCAGGCCGCGGCCCGCGCCCTGTTCCAGGAGAAGCTCGAGGTCGACGAGGAGATCGCCGGCATCCTGGTGTCGGAAGGCTTCGGCACGGTCGAGGAAATCGCCTACGTGCCGGTCGGCGAACTGCTGGCGGTGGAGGGCTTCGACGAGGACATCGTCGAGGAACTGCGCGCCCGCGCCCGCGACGCCCTGCTCAACGACGCGCTCGCGGTCGAGGAGGAGCTGGACGAGAATGCGCCGGCCGAGGACCTGCTGGCGCTGGAAGGCATGGACGACGAGACCGCCTACGCGCTGGCCGCGCACGGCGTGCGCACCAGCGAGGACCTGTCCGACCTGGCCGCCGACGAAGTGGTGGAATTCGGCATCGACGGGCTGGATGCCGAGCGTGCCGCGGCGCTGATCCTGGCCGCACGCGCCGAGGAGATCGCCCGCCTGGAGCGCGGCGAATGATCCCGCGATGAACGCTGCCCTGCACCGATCAGGGCTTAGAATCCGCGCTTCCCTTGCTCTCGGCGAGGGGGCGCCAAACAGAGCATAGGACCCGAATGTCGCAACAAACCACCATCCGCAAGCTCGCCGCCCTGGTCAACACGCCGGTGGAGAAGCTGCTGGAACAGCTGTCCGAAGCCGGCATGGCGTTCAGCGACCCGGACCAGGTCGTCACCAGCACCGAGAAGGTCAAGCTGCTCGGCTTCCTGCGCCGCACCCACGGCAAGGACGACAAGCCGGCCGAAGAGGCCGTCGCGCCGAAGAAGATCACGCTCAGCCGCACGCGCAAGCAGGAGCTGACCGTCGGCGGCGGCAAGAACCGCTCGACCGTCGACGTGGTGGTGCGCCGCAAGGTCACCCTGGTCAAGCCGGCGGCCGCCGAGGCCGAGGACACCGCGGCCGCGCCCGCCGCGCCGGTGAACGACGAGCAGGCCGAGATCCTGCGCAAGCTCGAGGAGTCGCGCCAGCGCAATCTCTCCGAGCAGCAGCGCCTGGCCGAGGAGGACCGTCGCCGCGCCGAGGAAGCCGCCGAGCGCAAGCGCCAGGAAGAGGCCGAGGCCGAACGTCTGCGGAAGGAGGCCGAGCAGGCCGTCGCCACGCCCGAGGCGGATGTGGCAGCGCGCAAGCCGGCCCATGGCCACGGCCATGGCCATCCCAAACCGGCGCCGGCGCACGACCGCGGCACCGGTCCCAAGCACAAGGGCAACCGCGGTTCGCATGCGATGGTGGCGGGCGTCGAGGACGACGACAGCACCGCGCGTTTCGCCGGCCAGCTGCACCTGAGCCCGTCCGAGCGGGCGCGCCGCAGCAGCACGCGGGGCAACAAGCCCAAGCCGCGCCGCCACCTTGAGCAGTCGCGCAGCGGCGGCGGCCCCCACGGCTTCGAACGCCCGACCGCGCCGGTGGTGCGCGAAGTGGCGATCGGCGAGGCGATCACCGTGGCCGACCTGGCGCAGAAGCTCGCGCTCAAGGGCGGCGACGTGGTCAAGGCGCTGTTCAAGATGGGCGTGATGGCCACC
>JAEXTE010000093.1 GCA_023453655.1 Pseudomonadota bacterium | reverse complement strand
GCGATGGCCTTGGCCTCGTTGGGGTGTTCCTGCAGGAACTCCTCCAAACGTGCAGCGAACGTGCTGTCAACAACCGGTCTCACATCCGATGAGACCAGCTTTTCCTTGGTCTGCGAAGAAAAGCTCGGATCCGGCACCTTGACCGACAGCACGGCAATCAGGCCCTCGCGCATGTCATCGCCCGAGAAGCTGACCTTGGCCTGCTTGGCGATGCCGTTCTGCTCGATGTAATGGCTGAGCGTGCGGGTGAGCGCCGAACGGAAGCCCTGCAGGTGGGTGCCGCCATCCTTCTGCGGGATGTTGTTGGTGAAGCAGAACATCGTCTCCTGGTAGGAGTCGGTCCACTGCAGCGCCACTTCGACGGTGATGCCGTTCTGCTCGCCGGACACCGAGATCACGTTCGGATGCAGCGGGGTCTTCAGCTGCGCCAGGTGCTCGACGAAGCTGCGGATGCCGCCTTCGTACTGGAACACGTCGCGGCGGCCCTCGCCGCGCTCGTCGCTCAGGACGATCTTCACCCCCGAATTGAGGAACGACAGCTCGCGCAGGCGCCGGGCCAGGATGTCGTAATGGAACTCGGTGTCGCTGAAGGTCTCGGCCGAGGGCCAGAAGCGCAGGGTGGTGCCCTTGCGGGTCGAAGGCTCCAGCTGCTTGAGCGGGTAGACCGGTTCGCCCAGCGCGTATTCCTGCTGATGGTGGAAGCCGTCGCGCCAGATCTCGAGCAGCAGCCTGGACGACAGCGCGTTGACCACGGACACGCCCACGCCGTGCAGGCCGCCGGACACCTTGTAGCTGTTGTCGTCGAACTTGCCGCCGGCGTGGAGCACGGTGAGGATGACCTCGGCCGCCGACCGGTTTTCTTCCTTGTGGATGTCGACCGGGATGCCGCGTCCGTTGTCGGACACCGACACCGACCCGTCCTCGTGGATCGTCACCACCACCTCGTCGGCGTGGCCGGCGAGGGCCTCGTCGATCGAGTTGTCGACCACCTCGAACACCATGTGGTGCAGGCCGGTACCGTCGTGCACGTCGCCGATGTACATGCCGGGACGCTTGCGCACGGCCTCGAGGCCCCGCAGCACGGTGATCCTGCTCGAATCGTAGGCCTGGCCGGACGCGGGCGAGGGGGTCTGGTTCTCTTCGGTCATTCGTATCCACCGTCGCGCCGTCGACGGCCGGACAGGCCCGCCGACGCGACACTTTAGTTATTGGAACGGAAGCGGGAATTATACCGCGCCCACCGCAGGGCTTGGGCCGGGCTCCCTGCGCGCCAGCACGGGCTTGGTGGGCGATTCAGGCCGCGCGCAGCCTGCCGTGTTCCACGTGGAACATGGCGACCGGCCAGTCTGCTTCCAGAAGGGCGGGGATCGGGTCGGTGCCGGTCACGAAAACCTGGGCCCCGCTGCCCCGAAGGCGCTCCAGCAGGCGCCTCTGATGGTCCCGGTCGAGCTCCGACGCCAGGTCGTCGAGCAGGAACACCGGCCAGTGACCCCGCACGTCGGCGAAGTCTTCCGCCTGGGCCAGCAGGCAGGCGAGGGCAGTCAGCTTGGCCTGGCCCCGGGAGAGGGCCTCCTGCGCGGGGCGCAGCAGGTGGCCCACGCGCCAGTCCGCCCGGTGTGGGCCGACCGAAGTGAAGCCGGCGACCTGGTCGCGTTCCCGCGCGAGCAGGAGGGCGTCGGCCAGCGGCATCTGGTCCCGGCGCCACCCCGGGCGGTAGTCGAGTCCCGCCTCGCCCAAACCGGGGGCCAGGGAGGCGGACAGCGCCGCGAAACGCGGCTGCAGGCGCTCCACGTACCGGCGACGCTCCTGGTCCAGATGTTCGCCAGCCGACGCAAGCTCGGCATCCCAGGCGTCGAGCTGATGGCCCGGTGCGCGCTGCTTGAGCAGGACGTTGCGCTGCTTCAGCGCCCTCGCATAGCGGCGCCACAGGGGATGGAACCGGCCCTCGCCATGTTCCACGTGGAACAAGCCCCAATCCAGGTAGCGGCGACGCGCCTCGGCGCTGCCGGTCACCAGGGTATGGCTGCCTGGCTCGAAGCTGACGGCGGCCAACGCCGCGCACAGGTCGCCCAGCTGCCGGACGGCCTCTCCGTCCAGCCGCCCGGTCCACTCCTGCCCGGTATGGCGCAGCCCGGCCCGGCGACGCACGCCGCCGGGCTCCGCCCATTCGGCGAACACCTCGGCCGCCTCGGCGCCGGTACGCACCAGGCCGTCGCGCACGCGCCCGCGGAAACTCCGCCCGTAGGCAAGCAGGTGGATGGCTTCCAGCAGGCTGGTTTTGCCTGCGCCGTTGGCGCCCACGACGAAATTGAGCTGCGGCCCCGGCGCCAGCTCCAACGGCTGGAGATTGCGGACTCCGGAGACCACCAGCCGCGTCAGCTGCATGGGGGGGGCTCCGCGAACATCGACCGGGGCCGATCCACCGTCACCAAACCACTTCGCCCGGCCGAAGCCGGGCGAAGCGGTGGTTCCACGTGGAACACGCGCCCGGCCATCAGAGGCGCAGCGGCATCACCACGTGCCGGCAGCGTTCGCTCGACGCCTCACGGACCAGGGCGGAAGAATTCGCATCGCGCAGCTGCAGGACCACCTGTTCGTCGCGCAGGGCCGAGAGGGCGTCGAGCAGGTAGTTGACGTTGAAGCCGACGGCCAGCCCGTCGACGCGGGTCTCGGCCTCGACTTCTTCCTGCGCTTCTT
>JAEXTE010000076.1 GCA_023453655.1 Pseudomonadota bacterium | reverse complement strand
ACACGGTACTGGTGCACGCCCTGGACGAGGCGCAGTGCGAGCGTGCCGCGCGATTCCTGTCCGAACGCGGCGCGGACGTGACCCGGACCCTGTAGGCCGCGGCGCGCCCGGCTACCATGGGCCGCTCCCTGTCCGGACATCCGATGTCGTCGTCGCGACGCGACCCCTATCCCGACGCCCTGCGCGCAGGCGCGCTGCTGGTGGTGGTGTTCGGGCACTGGATGGCCACGCTGCCGCGGCTGGTGGATGGCCGCCTGGTCGACACCGACCACCTGCTGGCGGCCTGGGACGCGGCGGGAATGCTGACCTGGCTGGTGCAGGTGGTGCCGCTGTTCGTATTCGTCTCGGCGGCGGTCAGCACGGCGGGCGTGGAGCGTCGGCTCGCCGCAGGACTCCAACGCCACTGGTGGGCGGCGCGCGCGCTTTCGCTGGCGCGACCCACGGTGAGCTACCTGATGGTGCTGGTGGCCCTGGCGCTGTTCGGGCTGCTGTCGGACGGCCGGCTGCTGGGCGTGTTCGGCCAGTCATTGACCATCCACCTGTGGTTCCTGCTGATGCTGCTCACGGTGCAGGCGCTGCTGCCGTGGTGCCTGCGCATGGACACGCGCATGGGCGTGGCGGCGATCGCGCTGCTGGTGCTGGCGGCAGGCGTGCTGGACCTGGCCCGCGCCGACGCGGGTTCGCTGCAGGCGCTGCGCGAACTCGGCGCGCGGGTGGCGGAGCGGCAGCCCGGCATCGCCTGGCTGAACATGCTGGCGGTGTGGCTGGTCCCGCAGCAGCTGGGCATCGCCTGGGCACGCGGGCGCTTCCGCGGACCCGCCGCGGGCGCCGGCTTCGTGCTGCTCGGCGCGGCCTGGCTGCTGCTGGCGATGGGCAGCGGCTATCCGGTGGCGATGGTGGGCGTGGCGCTGGCCGGCAACAACATGCTGCCGCCGACGCTGGCGCTGTTGGGCGTGGTGTGGCTGCAGGTCGGCGTGGTGCTGCTGTGCGAACCGCTGGCCCGGCGACTGTTGGCGGGACACGCGCCCGCGCGCGCGATCACGGTGCTGGGGGCGCTCGGCATGCCCCTGTACCTGTGGCACAAACTCGCCGAGCTGCCGGCGGCCTGGCTGGGCGAGCGGCTGGGCCTGCCGATCGATGCCGGCCTGCCGGGCGAGCCCGGGTTCTGGCTGGGGCGTGCGTGCTGGATCGGGCTATGCCTGCTGATGGTGGCGCCCGTGATCGCGGCGGTGCTGCGCTTCGAACTGGCCCGGGCGCGCGACGTGCCTCCGGTGGACAACCTTGGGCGAATCCTCCTCGGCGGTTTCGCGCTCTATGCCGGACTGGCGACGGCGCTGGCCTGGGGCGCATGGCCAGGCGCGGCGATCGGACTGCCCCTGCTGGTGCTGGCGTCCTGGCAGCTGCGCCGCCGCGGGGACGCACCACGGGTGGACGAGGGCAGGGCGGATGCGCGGTAAACGACCCGCGTGGCGCGTCCTGGCCGCCTGCGCGCTGCTTGCGGTGGCCGGCTGCGCTTCGCTGTCCGAACCGCCTGCGCCGATACGCGTGATGACCCTCAACGTGCGCCTGCCGCTGGACAGCGATGGCCCCGACCGGTGGGCGCTGCGCCGCGATGCGATGGCGCGGCTGATCGACGACACCGCCCCCGATCTCCTGGGCACCCAGGAACTGATGCGCAGCCAGGCCGACGAGCTGGCCGCGCGACTGCCGCAGTACGCCTGGTTCGGCGTTGGCCGGGGCGGTGGCGACGCGGACGAACACATGGGCGTGTTCTACCGCCGCGACGCCTGGCGGCTGCTCGATTCCGGGCACTTCTGGCTGTCGGACACGCCGCAGGTGCCGGGCAGCATCAGCTGGGGCCATCCCTATCCGCGCATGGCCAGCTGGGGCCTGTTCGAGCGAAGCGCCGATGGCGTGCGCCTGTACCTGCTCAACACCCACCTGCCGTACCGCCCGGACGACGTCGAAGCGCGCCTGCGCGGCGCGGCGCTGATCCTCGAATGGCTCGGCGCGCGGCAGGACGTGCCCGTCATCGTGACTGGCGATTTCAACGACGTACCGGGTGGCGAGGTCCACCGGCGGCTGACCGCGGTCCTGGACGATGCCTGGGAGCAGGCGCCGCGGCGCGAGGGACCTGAAGGCACCTTCCACGGATTCACCGGCACGCCGGACCGGCGCATCGACTGGGTGTTCGCGCGAGGGCTGCAGGCGCGCAGCGTGCGCACCGTCGATGCACCCGTCGAAGGACGCCACGTCTCCGACCATTTCCCGGTCCTGGTGGAGTTCGCCGCGCCGCGGCCCTGACGCAGGCCGCATCGCCGTCCCCCGGCGTGCGCATTCCGGGGATGCGCGGACGAACCGCCGGCTGCGGTCGCGTGCATGCCGGGCACTGGTCTGCGGCACTGCGCCGTCGCAGGCGGAAACGCTCCGGCTCGCCGCGGCAGCGGCCGTGGCGGCCCGCGGCTGGTCCCGGGCTGAATCCGCCGTTCACTTCGGAGCCCCGGGCGCGCCACGTGGCGGGCCAGGCGTTTGCGCCGCACAGCCCGCGCCGCTATGGTGGTCGGCGTCCGCTCCGCCGTGATTGCACCGGCATGTACTCGCGGACACCTCCCTTCATCCCCTCACGTCCAAGGAGACACTCCATGGAGATCGCTGCCGCGCGCGTTGCCAGCATCCATTACACCCTGACCAGCGACGACGGCCGGATCATCGACCAGTCGTCCGATTCCCGTCCGCTGACCTATTTCCATGGCGCCGGCAACATCATCCCGGGCCTGGAGAAGGCGCTGGCCGGCAAGCAGGCCGGCGACACCCTGCAGGTCGACGTGCCGCCCGAAGAGGCCTACGGCGTCCGTAACGAAGGCATGGTGCAGGTGCTGCCGCGCGAAGCCTTCCAGGGCGTGGAGAAGGTCGAGCCGGGCATGCAGTTCCAGGCCAGCAGCGAGCGCGGCCCGCTGCTGGTGACCGTGGTCGAGGTGGACGGCGACAAGGTCCGCATCGATGGTAACCACCCGCTGGCCGGGCAGACCCTGCACTTCGACGTGCGGGTGCTGGAGGTGCGCGATTCGACCGAGGCCGAGAAGCAGACCGGGCGCGTCGCCCAGGATTGAGCCACGACCTCCGCCCGCGCGAAGGTGGGCGCGCCCACCGCGTTCGCGTGTCTCCGGCGCGGGCCGATCGGGCATGGTTGCGGCCGAGACCATGCCCTTTGGCCCGGGCCACGCACGGGCGCCGCCGCTATCCTCGACGCAGAGGCGGCGCAGGTTGCAAGACCGCCTTGTCTTGTCAATCAATAGTTTGGAGATCGATCTTGAAGAAGAACATCCTGTCGGCGGCAACGCTGCTGGCCTTGGCCCTGTCGGCGTCGGCAGCGGCCAGCGAGGGCCACGGCTGTGTTGACGAGGCCTGCACCGTGCAGGCGCTGGTGCCGGTCGAGGCCGGTGGCGGCGCGGGCCAGGGCGCCATCGAGGCGAAGCGTTACGGCAGCTGGGGCTTCGACGTCGAGGGCATGGACCGCGATATCGCGCCGGGCACGGATTTCTTCGCCTACGCCAGCGGCAACTGGGCGCGCACCACCGAGATTCCGTCCGACCAGTCGAGCTACGGCAACTTCCGCGTGCTGCGCGACCTGTCCGAGGCGCGCGTGCGCAAGCTGCTCGACGGCTACCCGAAGGCCGATCCGGCCACCGGCGGCGATGCGGCCAAGATCGCTACGCTCTACCAGGACTTCCTGGACGAGGCGGCGATCGAGGCGCGCGGCGACGCACCGCTGCGGCCGCTGCTGGCCCAGCTGCGCGAGGCTGCCGACAAGGACGCGCTGGTGCGCGCCAGCGTCGCGCGCGGCTTCGGCGGCGGCCTGTTCCGGCTGATGGTCTCCGACGACCAGCGCGATCCGGATCGCTACACCCTTTACCTGTCGCAGTCGGGCCTGGGCCTGGGCGACCGCGAGATGTACCTGCGCGAGAACTTCGCGCCGCAGCGCGAGCGCTACCTGGCCTACGTGGCCGAGCTGCTCGCGCTGGCCGGCTGGGACGATCCGGAAGGCAACGCGAAGAAGGTGCTCGACTTCGAGACCCGCATCGCGGACGCGCACTGGACCCGCGCGCAGAGCCGCGACCGCGACAAGACCTACAACCCGCTGGCACTGCCGGAATTCGACGCAAAGGCGCCGGGCTTCCCGTGGGCGAGCTTCTTCGAGGCTTCCGGCGTGGGCCATGCCGAGCGCGCGGTGGTGCGCCAGGACAGCGCGATCCCGCAGATGGCCAAGGTCTTCGCCGACACCGACCTGGACACGCTGAAGGCCTGGCAGGCGGCCGACCTGGTCGATTCGATGGCGCCGCTGCTGCCGGCGCGTTTCGTCAAGGCCCACTACGAGTTCCGCGAGAAGTTCATGTCCGGCCAGCCGCAGCCGCGCGAGCGCTGGAAGCGGGCGGTGTCCTTCGTCGAAGGCGTGATGGGCGAGGCCATCGGCCGCGACTACGTGGCGCTGTACTTCCCGCCGGACGCCAAGGCCAAGATGGACGACCTGGTGGCCAACGTGAAGCTGGCGATGGGCGCCCGCCTCGACGCGCTGGAGTGGATGTCGCCGGCGACCAAGGCCGAAGCCCGCGCCAAGCTGGCCGGTTTCGGACTGAAGATCGGCCACCCGGACAAGTGGCGCGACTACAGCGCGCTCGAGGTGCGCGAGGGCGACGTGTTCGGCAACGCGTTGCGCGCGCAGCGTTTCGAGTGGGACTACCGCCGCGCCCGCCTCGGCAAGCAGGTCGACAAGGACGAGTGGGGCATGACCCCGCAGACGGTCAACGCCTACTACAACTCGGTGAAGAACGAGATCGTGTTCCCGGCCGGCATCCTGCAGCCGCCGTTCTTCGATCCCGATGCCGATCCGGCGGTCAACTACGGCGCCATCGGCGGCGTGATCGGCCACGAGATCATCCACGGCTTCGACGACCAGGGCCGCAAGTCCGACGGCGCCGGCGTGCTGCGCGACTGGTGGACGTCCGAGGACGCGGCCAAGTTCGAGGCCCAGGCGGCGAAGCTGGGCGCACAGTACGAGGCCTACGAGTTCCCGCAGCTGCCGGGCATGCACATCAACGGCAAGGTGGCGATGGGCGAGAACATCGGCGATCTCGGCGGGCTGACCATCGCGCTGGAGGCCTATCGCCGCTCGCTCGACGGCAAGCCGGCGCCGGTGATCGACGGCTTCACCGGCGAGCAGCGCCTGTTCCTGGGCTGGGCGCAGGTGTGGCGCACGCTGTGGCGCGACGATGCGCTACGCCAGCAGCTGGTCAACGGCACCCACTCGCCCGGGCACATCCGCGCGTTCGCGCCGCTGCGCAACATCGATGCCTGGTACGAGGCGTTCGGGGTCAAGCAGGGCGATCCGCTGTGGATCGCGCCCGAGGATCGCGTCCGCATCTGGTAACGAGGGAGGGGCAGCGCAGGCTGCCCCTCCTGCCTTGCGGCGGCGGCCACGCCGTCGTGGCATGGTCGCAAGCCCGCTAGCGGGTGTCCCCGCGCACCACCCGGATGCGGTTGTCCACGTCGCGCACGCCGCTGCAGCGGCCAGCCAGGTCTTCGGCGCGATGCTTCATCCAGCGTTCGCCGACCGTGCCGGCAAGGGTCACGACGCCCTGATCCACCTGCACTTCGATATCGCTGGCGTCGATGTCGTCGTCGTCCGTCAGCCGTTCGCACAGGTCTTCGACGATGCGCTGGTCGGGGCGCTGGTAGTTCTTCGGTCCTCGGCCACGAAAACCCGTTGCCGGTTGCGCGGAAGCGCCGCCCCTGCCTCCGTCGCCATGGCCGCCGTCCGGGCCGTACCAGCCGCGCGGGTTGTCGCCGAAGGCGCCACCGCTGCGCGCAGCGTGCTGCGGCCGGGAACCGGTGCCGCGCCCCAGGTAACCACCGCCGGCGAAGTCGCCCGCCTGTGCCGGACGCGCGCCGTGTCCGCTTTCGCCCTGGTACTGGCCGCCCGACCGCGTGTCCTGGTCCGCGCCACCGCCGAACCGGGTTGCGCCATCGCGGCCGCCGCCGGCCCAGCGGGCGCCATCGCCGCGATCGCGCCCGGCGCGCGCACGCGGTGCTCCGCGATCGCTGCTGTCGGCGACGCGCTTGCCGCGCACGCCGCGGGGTCCGTCGGCATCCAGGCCGCCGTGGTCGCGCGTGGCCTCGCCATGGCCGCCCTGGCGATAGGCACCGCGGTCGTATCCGCCC
>JAEXTE010000058.1 GCA_023453655.1 Pseudomonadota bacterium | reverse complement strand
CTCCGCTCAGATGTGGCGGAGCATCGCGTCCATGCCGTCGCCGGCCAGCTTGTCGATCAGCCGCGACAGGGTGGCGCGCTCGTCCTCGGACAGCGGTTCGAGCAGGTGGCGCTCGCAGGTCAGGGTCATCGGCGCGACCTCGTCGTAGACCGAATAGCCGGCCTCGGACAGGGTCAGCACCGAACGGCGGCGGTCGTCGCCGTGGATCTCGCGGCGCACCAGTTCGCGCTCGAGCAGGCGTGCGACCGCGCGGCTGACGGCCACCTTGTCCATGGCGGTGCGCTCGGTGACCTCGCGCGCCGACAGTCCGGGGAAACGGCCCAGGACCGCCATCACCCGCCATTCGGTGATCGCCAGGCCGAAACGGCGGTGGTATTCGCTGGAGATGGCGTTGCTGACCCGGTTGGACAGCACGCTGAGCCGATAGGGCAGGAACCGCTCCAGATCGAGGTTCGCATGTTCCTGTGAGACGGGCTGGTCGGACATGATGCACTGCACCTTGCTGTTGGTTGCGCCTGAAACTGTAAGATGGGCGACCGACCCACAGGCCCTGTGCCCTCCCCCCGCGAGAGGATTATCACAATGACAGCGCAGTCACAAACCGCAACCCCGGCCCAGGCCGGCATGCAGGTGACCACGTTCGAGAACCCGATGGGAATCGACGGGTTCGAGTTCGTCGAGTATGCCGCCCCCGCCGGGCAGGCGGGCCACCTGCACGACTACTTCCGCAAGCTGGGCTTCGTCGAGGTGGCGCGGCATCGCAGGCGCCCGATCACCACCTACCGCCAGGGCGACTGCACCTTCCTGATCAACGAGGATCCGGACTCGTTCGCCGCGCGCTTCGCCGCCCAGCACGGGCCCAGCGCCTGCGGCTTCGCGATCCGCTTCAGCAAGCTGGCCGAATGGGTGCGCGTGCAGGCGCTGAAGAACGGCGCCGAGGAATTCGACCCGGCCGACGAACTCACCAAGGCCGTCGCCGCGCCGGTGATCAAGGGCATCGGCGGCTGCATGCTCTACCTGGTCGACCGCTACGACGCGCACGGCACCATCCACGACCCGGACTACGAGATCCTGCCCGGCGCCGAGCTGATGCCGCGCGGTTTCGGCCTGACCTTCATCGACCCCCTGACCCACAACCTCTACCAGGGGAACATGGCCAAGTGGTCGGACTACTACGAGCGCCTGTTCAACTTCCGCGAGATCCGCTACTTCGACATCAAGGGCGCCAAGACCGGCCTGCTGTCCAAGGCGATGACCGCGCCCGACGGCATGGTGCGCATCCCGCTCAACGAATCGAGCGACCCCAAGTCGCAGATCAACGAGTATCTCGACACCTACCATGGCGAGGGCATCCAGCACATCGCCTGCTTCACCGACGACATCTACGCGACGGTGGAGAAGATGCGCGAGGCGGGGATCGAGTTCCTCGACACGCCCGACACCTACTTCGACGTGATCGACCAGCGCATCCCCGACCACGGCGAGGACGTCGACCGCCTGCGCCGCAACCGCATCCTGATCGACGCCGACCCGGAGACCAAGCAGCGCAAGCTGCTGCAGATCTTCACCCAGAACGCGCTCGGCCCGATCTTCTTCGAGATCATCCAGCGCAAGGGCAACGAGGGCTTCGGCGAGGGCAACTTCCAGGCCCTGTTCGAGAGCATCGAACGCGACCAGATGAAGCGCGGCGTGCTCTGACCGCGCACCGGCCGCCAAGATCGTCTTGGCGGCTGGCCGCGAACGCACGCGCAAGGCGACAATCATGGCGAGGCAGGCGCGGTGGACGACCGCGCCGGGCCGGCGACACCAGTCCTTTTCCGGGAGACCATCGTGGACGGATACCTGTCGGGCTTCGGCAACGAGTTCGCCACCGAGGCGATCCCCGGCACCCTGCCGGTCGGACGCAATTCGCCGCAGAAGGTGGCGCACGGGCTCTATGCCGAGCAGCTGACCGGCACCGCGTTCACCGCGCCGCGCAGCGAAAACCGCCGCAGCTGGCTGTACCGCATCCGCCCGGCGGCGATGCACGGGCGCTTCGAGCCCTTCGCTCAGCCGCGCTTCCACGACCGCTTCGGCGAGGCGCCGGTGTCGCCCGACCAGATGCGCTGGAACCCGCTGCCGCTGCCGGAGGCGCCCACCGACTTCGTCGAAGGCATGTACACCGTCGCCGGCAACGGCGGCAGCGATGCGCACGCGGGCGTGGGCATCCACCTGTACGCGGCCAACACCTCGATGCGCGGGCGCTACTTCTACAGCGCCGACGGCGAGCTGCTGATCGTGCCGCAACAGGGCCGCCTGCGCATCGCCACCGAGCTCGGCCTGCTGGCGGTGGAACCGCAGGAGATCGCGGTGGTGCCGCGCGGCGTGCGCTTCCGCGTCGAACTGCCCGACGGCCCTTCGCGCGGCTACGTCTGCGAGAACTTCGGCGCGTTGCTGCGCCTGCCCGACCTGGGGCCGATCGGCTCCAACGGCCTGGCCAACCCGCGCGATTTCCTCTCGCCGGTGGCCGCATACGAGGACCTGGAAGGCGGCTTCGAGCTGATCGCCAAGTTCAACGGCCATCTCTGGCACGCGCCCATCGGCCATTCGCCGCTGGACGTGGTGGCCTGGCACGGCAACTACGCGCCCTACAAGTACGACCTGCGGCGTTTCAACACGATCGGTTCGATCAGCTTCGACCATCCCGACCCGAGTATTTTCCTGGTGCTGACCTCGCCGACCGATACGCCGGGGGTGGGCAACATGGACCTGGCGATCTTCCCGCCGCGCTGGCTGGTGCAGCAGGACACCTTCCGCCCGCCGTGGTTCCACCGCAACGTGGCCAGCGAGTTCATGGGCCTGGTCCACGGCGTATACGACGCCAAGGCCGACGGCTTCGCGCCCGGCGGCTGCTCGCTGCACAACTGCATGACCGGGCACGGCCCGGATGCGGCGACGTTCGAGAAGGCCTCGGCCGCCGACCTGTCGAAGCCGGACGTGATCGTCGACACCATGGCCTTCATGTTCGAGACGCGCTCGGTGCTCAAGCCGAGCCGGCAGGCGGCCGAGGCCGCGCATCGCCAGCGCGACTACCAGGCCTGCTGGGCCGGGCTGCAGAAGCACTTCACTCCGCCCGCCTGAGGGTGACCACCGGCAGCGTGCGGGCCCAGGCCGATGTCGGCATCGCGCTAACGGACGCCGTGGCAGGCTCGGCGCCTGTCCCATGTCCGGAACCCGCCATGCACCTGCTGCAGCCCGCCCTCCTGGCCGTTCTCGCGACCGCACTGTGCGCCTGCGGTGCGCCGCGCGACGGC
>JAEXTE010000049.1 GCA_023453655.1 Pseudomonadota bacterium | reverse complement strand
CGGCTGGCGGTCGACAGCGGCGAGCTCGACCCGGAGACCGAGCCGGCGCAGTTCGCCTTCGAGATGTACGCCCTGGCACTCGCCATCCACCACGATGCCGGACTGACCGGCTACGAAGAAGCCGCGGCACGCGGCACGCGTGCCTTCGAGCGACTGATCCGCGGCTACCGGGCCGCTCCCGCCTCCTGATCCCTCCCCACGAGGTCACGACATGGACTCACTGCACGGCACAAATAGCACGATCGTTCGTTCTGAAAACGAGGTCTCGATGCTGGAAGACGCCTCTCTTGACCGGTCTGGCGACCGGTCGACGGCGGCGACGGTGGATGCCGAAGCCGCCTGGCTGGCCCGCGACTGGCGCTACCGGCTGCTGCGGGCCGGCATGGGGGCGCTGTCGCGGGTGGCGCCCAGGCGTGCGGTCGCGCTGTTCGACCGGATCTGGTTCACGCCGCCCAGGACGCGGCCCGGACCGGACGGGCGTCGCTGGCTGGCGCGAGGGCGGCGGCTCGATGTGCGGCTGCACGGGCTGCCGCTGCGCGCCTGGTCCTGGGGCCATGGACCCGCGGTCCTGCTCGTCCACGGCTGGGGCGGCAACGCGGGCCAGATGCGCGCGATCGGACAGCGGCTGGTCGAGCGCGGACTGCGCGTGGTGGCCTTTGACGCCCCCGCCCATGGCGGTTCCGGACCCAGCCGGCTCGGCCGCCGCGTGAGCATGGTCGAGATCGCCCAGGCCCTGCGCGTGGTCGCCGCTGCCGCGGGCCCGCTCGCGGGCGTGGTCGCCCATTCCGGAGGCTGCGCGGCCACCGCGCTGGCGCTGCGCGACGGCTGGGCCGGACCGGAACGCATCGTGTTCGTCGCGCCATTCGCGCAGCCGTCCATGGCGATCGGCCCCTTCGGCCGCGCGATCGGCGCCAGCGCGGCTGTGACCGCCGCTTTCAGCGACCTCGTCCAGCGCCGTTTCGGGCGGCCCTGGACGGACTTCGACGTGCCCGGCCTGCCCCGCCTGCGCGAGCTGCCGCCGCTGCTGCTGGTGCACGACCGCGACGACCGGGAGGTGCCGTGGGCGCACGCGCAGGCGGTGGCGGAGACCTGGCCGGGCGCACGGCTGGCGACCGTGCACGGCCTCGGCCACCGCCGGCTGCTGCGCGACGAGGCGGTGCTGGCGCGGCTCACGGGTTTCCTGGCGCCCGCCCGGGCGGCGCGCCCTTGCCCCGCGCTGGCGCGGGACGAACTGGACGAGGCGTTCGAATCGGGCGGGCTGGCGCCCATGCGCTGTTGATCGCGCTGGGTCGCTTTTCCCGTCGCACGCGAGGCTCTACCCTGTCGCCCCGGAACCGTGGCGCCAGCGCAAGGCGTGGTCGCGACCACGGCCCGCCCTGCCCTGCGGACCTGTCCTTGAACGCACCTGCACAACCGGCCGCCGAGTGGCGGTCGCAGCCACATGCCCTCGTCGAACGCGACGGGGTGCGCTACACCCTGCTCGGCACCGCCCACGTCTCGCGCGCCAGCGTGGACGCCGTCCGCGAAGCGATCGCCGGCGGCGGATTCGACGCGGTCGCGGTCGAACTCGACCCGCAGCGCCTGCAGGCGATCAGCGATCCCGACGCCATGGCCCGGCTCGACCTGGTCAAGGTGCTGCGCGAGGGCAAGACCCCGCTGTTCGCCGCCAACCTCGCGCTGGCCAGCTACCAGCGCCGCCTCGCCGAACAGCTGGGCATCGAACCGGGGGCCGAGCTCAAGGCCGCCGTCGACGACGCGCAGGCGGCCGGCCTGCCGACGCACCTGATCGACCGCGACGTCGGCCTGACCTTCCGCCGCGCGCTGCAGCGCCTGGGCTGGTGGCAGCGCGCCAAGCTGGGCGGCGGCGTGATTGCCGGGCTGATCGTGGACGACGAGGTCGCCGAGCACGACATCGAGAAGCTCAAGCAGGGGGACATGCTGCAGGCCAGCTTCAGCGAGTTCGCCGAGCAGACGCCAGAGCTGTATGACGCCCTGATCGCCGAGCGCGACCGCTACATGGCCGCGCGCCTGCGCGCGACCGCAGGCGATGCGCGCGAGGTGCTGGCGGTGGTCGGCGCCGGCCACCTCGATGGCCTGGCGCGCCATCTGCGCGAGGATGCGGCCGTGCCCGACGAGGTGACGGCGGCGCTGGAAACCGTGAAGCCGAAGTCGAAGCTGCCGGTGATGGAGCTGCTGATCGGCGCGTTCCTGCTGGGCGGCTTCGCCTGGGGCTTCGCGATGGGCGGCTTCGACGTCGGCGCCGACCTGCTGCTGTACTGGGTGCTGTGGACCGGCGGCCTGGGCGCGCTGGGCTGCCTTGCCGCGGGCGGGCACCCGCTCAGCATCCTCGGCGCCTTCGTGTCTTCGCCATTCACGCCCCTGCACCCGGCGCTGGCCTCGGGCACCGTCAGCGCGCTGATCGAGACCTGGGTGCGCAAGCCCACCTACGGCGACTTCATGGCGCTGCGCGAGGACGTCAACACCGTGCGCGGCTGGTGGCGCAACCGCGTGGCGCGCGTCCTGGTCAACTTCTTCCTCACTTCGCTGGGCACCGCCATCGGCGTGTGGACGGGCGGCGCGCGGATGCTGGCGCGCCTGTTCGGCTGATCAGAACAGGGTGAACGCGCCGTTGGCGACGTTGTGCGCCAGCACCGGCAGCAGCAGGCTGCCGGTGCGTGCGCGGAACCAGACCAGCAGCAGGGCCGGGCCGCCGGTCAGCGCCATCGCCACCGCATCGAACGACGGCCCGCCCTCGCGCCAGAACAGCGCGTGGCCGAGGCCGAAGGCCACACTCGACAGCGCACCGCCCCAGCCGATCCCGGCGAAGCGCTCGCGGTGCGCGCCGTCGAGCGCTTCGTTGAGCGCGAGCAGCAGCAGGCCGCGGTAGAACAGCTCCTCCTCGATGCCGGGCATCGTCCACTGGAACGCGATCGTGCCCGGGTCGTCCGCACCGTCGCCGAACCACCAGGCCAGTACGAAGATGCCGGCCGCGAGTGCCCCGAACACCCACCAGGCCCCGCGCGCGCCTCGCGACTGCGCGAGCGTCACCCCGCAGCGGCGCAGGCCGAGCCCGGGCAGCGCGGCCACCAGCAGCAGGCCCGCCGTCGCCATCAGTTTGCCCGTCCAGGCCCAGGCGCCGGGCACCAGGTTGGGGACCAGCCCGTAGCCGCGCAGGACCAGCGCATCGCGCAACAGCATCAGCAGCAACGCCGCGAGCAGCCAGCCCGGGCGCAGCCGCACGCCCGGCAACAGCGCGACGAGGCAGGCCAGCGCGGCCACGACCGCCACGTGGATGGAGATTTCGGTCAGTGCGGCCTGCATGCATTCGCTCCGGACAGGGTGTCGCGCCCGCGCGGATGCGCGAACGCGGGCGTGCGACGCGTTCCGCAGTCCACCAACTGCGCCGGCGACGGTGCGCCGCCAGCGGGGATCGACCCCGGGCGCGGCGGCGGCGGCCGCGCAACGC
>JAEXTE010000243.1 GCA_023453655.1 Pseudomonadota bacterium | reverse complement strand
CCGACGCCGGGATAGTCCAGGCCCGCCGAGATCGAATGCGTCTCGGTGATCTGGCCGTCGTCGTCGCAGATCACGTAGGTGCGGTTGCCGTGCAGCACGCCAACGCGCCCGGCCGAGAGCGAGGCGGCATGGCGGCCGGTGTCGATCCCGTCGCCCGCGGCTTCGGCGCCGACGATGCGCACCGACGCATCGTTGAGGAAGGCATGGAACAGGCCGATGGCGTTGCTGCCGCCGCCCACGCAGGCGGTGATCGCGTCCGGCAGGCGGCCGTAGTCCTCCAGCATCTGCGCGCGCGCCTCGCGCCCCACCACCGCGTTGAAGTCTCGCACCATGCGCGGATACGGATCGGGGCCAGCCACGGTGCCGATGATGTAGAAGGTGTCGCGCACGTTGGTCACCCAGTCGCGCATCGCCTCGTTGAGCGCATCCTTGAGCGTGGCCGAGCCGGAGGTCACCGGCACGACCGTGGCGCCCAGCAGCTTCATCCGGTAAACGTTGATCTTCTGGCGCTCGATGTCGGTGGCGCCCATGTAGACCACGCACTCCAGGCCCAGCCGCGTGGCGCCCGTGGCGCTGGCGACGCCGTGCTGGCCGGCGCCGGTCTCGGCGATGATCCGCTTCTTGCCCATGCGCGCGGCCAGCAGCGCCTGGCCGATGGTGTTGTTCACCTTGTGCGCGCCGGTATGGTTGAGGTCCTCGCGCTTGAGCAGGATCTGCGCGCCACCGACTTCGCGGCTCAGGCGTTCGGCGTGATAGATCGGGCTGGGCCTGCCGACGTAATGCTTGAGGTCCTTGTCGTAGGCGGCGATGAAGGCCGGGTCCACGCGCGCGGCGTCGTAGGCCGCGGCCAGTTCCTCCAGCGGCCCCATCAGGGTCTCGGCGACGAAGCGCCCACCGTGGCGGCCGAAGTGGCCACTGGCGTCGGGCCAGGCGTGGAAGTCCTGCGGGGCTGGGGCGTTCATCGGGGCGGACCGGATCTTGGAGAGATTCCACTGTAACGCACGTATCGCCGCCGAAAAATCGATAATATCTGGTCGACCTTTGAGGAAATCTCACATGTCGGGTCGCAACCTCCCTGCCCTCAACGCGCTCCGTGCCTTCGAGGCGGTGGCCCGGCTCGGCAGTCTCGGGCGCGCTGCCGCGGAGCTGCACGTCACCCACGGCGCGGTCAGCCGGCAGTTGCGGCTGCTGGAGGAGGAACTGGGGCTGGCGCTGTTCCGGCGCGAGGGCCGCGGCCTGCGCCTGACCGATGCCGGCCAGCGGCTGGGTGAGGCGGCCGGGATCGCCTTCGAACAGATCCAGGACGCGATCCGCAGCCTGCGACGCGGCGCCGGGCCCGATACGCGGGTCATCGGCTGCCCGGGCAGTCTGCTGGCGCGCTGGATGATCCCGCGGCTGGAGCGGCTGCGGCGGGACCTGCCCGGCCTGCAGCTGCACCTGTCGCCGCATGAAGGCGACTTCAGCCCCGCCCTGCCCGGCCTCGATGCCGCCCTGCTCGTCGGCGAGCCGCCATGGCCTACGCAGTGGCGCGTCCACGCCCTGGCGTCCGAACGCATCGGCCCGGTGGTCGACCCGCGCCATCCGGCCGCGGCGCGCCTGCACGGGCAGCCGCCCGGCGCGCTGCTCGGCGAGGAACTGCTGCACACCGCCTCGCGCCCGCAGGCCTGGCCGCAGTGGGCGCACGCGCAGGGGCTGGACCCGGCGGCGCTGCGCACGGGCACCGGCTTCGAACACCTGTACTACCTGCTGGAAGCCGCGGTGTCCGGGCTTGGCGTGGCGATCGCCCCGCAGCCGCTGGTCGCCGCCGACATCGCCAGCGGGCGCCTGGTCGCGCCCTGGGGATTTGTCGACACCGGCGCGCACTGGTGCCTGTGCACGCGCCACGATGCAGATCCGCAGCTGGAACGCCTGGCCGGCTGGCTGCGCGCGGAACTGGCCATCCGGGGCTGATGCCGCGGCTGGCGCCGTGCCTCAGCCGCAGTCCGCGCGCCGCACTTCCTCGACGAAGCGGCGCATGCGCGCTCCGTCCTTGGCGCCCGGCACGCCGTCCGGCGCCTCGATCCCGCTGGCCACGTCCACGCCCCAGGGCCGCGTGGACGCGACCGCATCGTGCACGTTGTCCGGGGTCAGCCCACCGGCCATGAACCAGGGCTTGATCAGGCCGCGCGGCGCCTTCGACCAGTCGAACGCGACCCCACCGCCGCCGGCTTCGCCGGGCGCGTGCCCGTCGAGCAGGAAGCCCGCCGCGCTCGGCCAGCGCGCGTGCAGCTGCAGCGGATCCAGCGACGCCTCCCCGCCCATCGGCACCGCCTTGAGGTAGCGCAGGCCGAAGCTGCGGCAGAACGCCTCGTCCTCGTCGCCGTGGAACTGCAGCAGCGCCGGCCGCACGCGCGCGATCACCTCGCGCACTTCCTCGGCCGGGTTGTCCATGAACAGCGCCACCGCATCGACCATCGGCGCCAGCGCCTCGACCATCGCCGCCGCCTGCGCGGCATCGACCCGGCGCCGGCTGCGCGCGGCGAACACGAAGCCGACCGCGTCCACGCCGAGTTCGCCCGCCAGGCGGACGTCGCCGGGACGGGTCATGCCGCAGAACTTGATCCGGGTGCGGAAGGGAGGCTGGGACACGAACGCGTTTCCATGGGGCGGTGGCGCATTGTGCGCGGTCGCGGCGCGGCCGCACAGGTCGGACTCAGTCCAGGCTGACCTCGGCGGGCAGCCCGTGCATCGCCGGATACAGCGGGCCGACGAACACCAGGCCGCTGGCGGGCGCGGTGGGCCCGGCCAGGCGGCGGTCGCGGCTGGCCAGCAGTTCGGCGATCCAGTCTCCAGGCCGGGCGCCGGCGCCGACCTCCAGCAGCGAACCGACGATGTTGCGCACCATGTGGTGCAGGAAGGCGTTGGCCTGCACGTCGATGGTCACCACGTCGCCGTCGCGATCCACCGCGATGCGCTGCAGCTCACGGCGGCCGTGGGTGGCTTCGCATTCGGCCGAACGGAATGCCCCGAAGTCGTGCTCGCCGATCAACGCCTGCGCGGCGTGGTGCATGGCCTCGGCCTGCAGCGGCCGCCAGTGCCAGGACAGCCACTGCCGGGCCAGCGCGGGACGCACCCGGCGGTTGAGGATGCGGTAGCGGTAGCGCCTGGCCACCGCCGAAAAACGCGCGCTGAAATCGTCTGCCACCGGCCGGCACCAGGTCACGCTGACCGCCGGCGGCAGGCGCGTGGTCGCACCCAGGGTCCAGGCGCGCAGGTCGCGCCCGGCCTCGCTGTCGAAATGCGCGACCTGGCACTGCGCGTGCACGCCGGCGTCGGTGCGCCCTGCGCAGACCGTGTCGATGCGGGCGTCGGCCACCGAGGACAGCGCGGTTTCGAGCACGCCCTGGACGGTGGCTTCGTCGGGCTCGCCGGGCTTGCTCAGCCGCTGCCAGCCGCGGAAGCCGCCGCCGTCGTATTCGACGCCGATCGCGTACCGCACTCAGGCCAGTTCGCGCAGCAGGCGCTCGGCTTCGCCGCGGGCGACCGCGTCTCCGGTCACGGCGACTTCCTGAAGCAGGCCGCGCGCGGTCTCTGCATCGCCCAGGTCGATGTAGGCACGGGCCAGCTCGATGCGTTCCTGTCCGGCCGAGGCCAGGCCGGTCGGTGCCGGGC
>JAEXTE010000414.1 GCA_023453655.1 Pseudomonadota bacterium | reverse complement strand
CGCCCGTCTCGTCCGCCATGCCCATGCGCCCTCCTCTGCCAGGCCGCCCAACAGGATCAGCCCTCCCGTCGCCGGAGAGGGCTGGATGGAGAAGGCCGTCCCTGGCCGCGAAGATCATCCGGGAGGTCAGGCGTCCGCGCCGGCCTTGTCGTCTTCCTCGTCGCGCTTGGCATCGGCGGGCTGGAACTTCTCGCGCAGCTCGGCCTCGAGCTTCTTCGCCACCTCGGGATTCTCCTTGAGGTAGTTGCGCGCGTTCTCCTTGCCCTGGCCGATGCGCTCGCTGCCGTAGCTGTACCAGGCGCCGGCCTTGTCGACCAGCTTGGCGTCCACGCCCATGTCGATCAGCTCGCCTTCGCGGCTGATGCCCTCGCCGTACAGGATCTCGGTGATGACCTGCTTGAACGGAGGCGCCATCTTGTTCTTGACCACCTTGATGCGGGTCTGGTTGCCGATGATCTCGTCGCCCTTCTTGATCGCGCCGATGCGGCGGATGTCCAGGCGCACCGACGCGTAGAACTTGAGCGCGTTGCCGCCGGTGGTGGTTTCCGGGCTCTGGCCCGGCATCATCACGCCGATCTTCATGCGCAGCTGGTTGATGAAGATCACCATGCAGTTGCTGCGCTTGATGTTGCCGGTCAGCTTGCGCAGCGCCTGGCTCATCAGGCGCGCCTGCAGGCCCGGCAGCTGGTCGCCCATCTCGCCCTCGATCTCGGCCTTGGGCGTCAGCGCGGCGACCGAGTCGACCACCACCACGTCGACCGCGTTGGAGCGCACCAGCATGTCGGCGATCTCCAGCGCCTGCTCGCCGGTGTCGGGCTGCGAGACCAGCAGGTCGTCGATGTTCACCCCCAGCTTCTGCGCGTAGGTCGGGTCGAGCGCATGCTCGGCGTCGATGAACGCGGCCGTGCCGCCGGCCTTCTGGCATTCGGCGATGGTCTGCAGGGTGAGCGTGGTCTTGCCCGAGGACTCGGGGCCGTAGATCTCGACCACCCGCCCCTTGGGCAGGCCACCGATGCCCAGCGCCATGTCCAGCATCAGCGAACCGGTCCCGACCACCTCGGCCGGCTCGACGCTGCCATCGCCCATCCGCATCACCGAGCCCTTGCCGAACTGCTTCTCGATCTGGCTCAGGGCCGCGGAAAGGGCGCGCTTCTTGTTCTCGTCCATCGTGGTGGTCCTTGTCATGTTGAATTCGTGTTGGGTGCATCCTTGCAGGCGCCCATCGCAAAAGCTGCGACGCCGGCGCCGGGATCGACGCTAGCCGCGCGACCGGTGCAGCGGATGCCGGGATTCGCCCCTGGCGGATGTGGGAAAACTCCCCGCCCGGATCACCGGTTCGGCCTCACCAGCCCGCAGTAGAGGCCCTCGATGGCGAAGTCCTGGCCGGGCTGCACCTCGATCGGCGCGTAGTCGGGGTTGCGCGGCAGCAGGCGGATGCGGTCCTTGCCGATCTTCAGCAGCTTGACCGTGATCGCATCGTCCACCCGCGCCACCACGATCTGCCCGCTGCGCGCATCGCGGGTGCGGTGCACGCCGATCAGGTCGCCCTCGAAGATGCCCTCGTCGATCATCGAATCGCCCTTGACCTTGAGCAGGTAGTCGGGCGCCGGCGAGAACAGGGCGCGATCCATCAGCACCATCTGCTCGCTGCCGATGTCGGCGCCGATCGGCAGGCCCGCCGCGACCTGGCCCAGGACCGGCAGGTGCAGGGCATCGTCGTTGGCGACCGGCGGCGCATCGGACTGCGCGGACTGCGACGCCGGGACCAGCACGCGGATGCCGCGGGCGCGGCCGGGCACGCGGCCGATGGCGCCGGCCGCCTCCAGCGCCTCGAGGTGGTACTGCGCCGCGCGCACGCTGCTGAAACCGAAGGCGCGGGCGATCTCGGTCTGCGACGGCGGCACGCCCTCGGCCTCGATCCGCTCCGCGATCATCGCGAGGATGCCCTGCTGGGTGTCGGTGAGCTTCATGGTTAGTAGTAATACTACTAAACCCGGGGCCAGGCAACCACCCGAGCCACGTCCTAGCGGCCGCCGCGCCAGGTCGAGAACAGGATGTAGAGGCCGCCCAGCGCCGCCCCCACGAAACCCACGACCCCAAGCACCCGCAGCCCGGTGCTCGACACCCCGCCCGCGCTGTTGAGCACGATCGAGGAGCCCACGATCAGGGCGGCGGTCACGACGCCGAAGGTCAGGCGGCTCACCGCGCGGTCGATCTGGTCGCCGAATCCCTTGAGCGAATCGACGTCGACATGAACGCGCAGCTTGCCGCGGCGGGCGGCGCGCAGCAGCCTGTGCAGGTCCTGCGGCATGTCGCGCGCCAGGTCGAGCAGGCCGGACAGCGCGCGTCGCCCGCGCCGGGCCAGCACCGAAGGCGCGTAGCGCCGCAGCATCGCCCGCTCCAGGAAGGGGCGCGCGGCGCTGGCCATGTCGAAGTCCGGATCGAGCTGGCGACCCATGCCCTCCAGGGTGAGGAAGGTCTTGATCATCAGCGCCAGGTCCGGCGGCAGGGTCAGTCCGTGGCCGCGCAGGATCGCCGCCACGTCGCCCAGCATCCGGCCCATGCGCAGGTCCTTGAGCGGCACCCCGCGGTACTGGTCGACGAAGCGGTCCACCGATTCCTGCAGGCCGCCCTCGTCGATGTCGGGGTTGTCGCCGGTCCAGTCCACCAGCACTTCGGACACGGCGGACGCATCCTGCGCGACCAGCCCGTGCAGCAGCCGCACGATCTCGAAGCGGCGCTGTTCGGACACGTGGCCGACCATGCCGAAGTCGATCACCCCGATCGCCCCGCCCGGCATGTAGAAGATGTTGCCCGGGTGCGGATCGGCGTGGAAGAAGCCATCCTCGAGCACCATCTTCAGCACCAGCCCGGCGCCGGTGCGGGCCAGCGCGCGGCGGTCGAGACCGAGGGCATCCACCGCGGCCAGGTCGCGCCCCGGCACGCCCTCCAGCATTTCCTGCACGTTGAGGCGCTCGCAGGTCCACTGCCAGTAGACCCTGGGCACCACGATGTCGTCGCGGCCTTCGAAGTTGCGCGCGATGCGCTCGGCGCTGCGGCACTCGGCCGCGAAATCGAGCTCGCGCCGCAGCGAAGCGGCGAACTCGCGCAGGGTGCCGGCCGGATGGAAGCGGCGCAGCTCCGGCATTTGCTTCTCGACGATCGTGGCCAAGTGCGCGAGCAGCCGCAGGTCGGCCTCGACCAGGTCGCGGATCCCCGGGCGCCGCACCTTGAGCACCACCGGCGTGCCGTCGGCCAGGGTCGCGCGATGCGCCTGCGCCAGCGAGGCGGCCGCCATCGGCGCGTGTTCGA
>JAEXTE010000342.1 GCA_023453655.1 Pseudomonadota bacterium | reverse complement strand
GCGGGGCGCATGCCGGGCCGTTTTTTTTTGGCTCGGCGCGTACGCGGGTAATGGGCTCGTTGCTTCGGGGGCCCCCACCCCAACCCTCCCCCGCAAGCGGGGGAGGGGGTCAGACATTTTGCGGCCGTGGCGAACGCCGCGAATCAGAGCTCTCGCCGGGTATTGGAAAGTAGCGTCGTGCGGCGGCCTTGCTCCTCCCCGCTTGCGGGGGAGGGCTGGGGTGGGGGCAGCGCCCCGACCTATCCCTGTTCCCGACTACCGCTGGTCAGCCGCATCGACCGAAACCTCCAGCGGCACGCCATTGGCCTTGAGCCAGTCCGCCACCGCCTTGCGCTCGCCCAGCGCGCGGTCGTTGAGGAGGGCGCGGTTGTAGCCGAAGTAATACGACTGGAAGCTCGCCCCGCCGCCGTTGCGCGCCAGCGGCGAAGCGCCCTTGCCGAGCAGTTCGAGGATCGCGCCGCCGTTGTTGGTGCGCGCGGCGACATGGAGCGGCGTGTCGCCGTTGCGGTCGGCGATGTCCGGGTCGGCGCCCGCGCGCAGCAGCACCTGGTACTGGGTTAGATTGGGCGAGAGCAGGGCCTGCACCAGCGGCGTGGCGCCGGTTTCCGGATTGCGTGCATCGGGATCGCCGCCGTGGGCCAGCACCAGCTCCAGCAGTTCCGGCCTGCCCGAGAATGCCGCCGCATGCACCGGCGTCTCGCCGCGCGGGCCGACCCGGTTCGGATCGGCGCCGCCCTCGAGCAGCGCCTGCACGCTCGCGGCCTGACCCTTGGAGATCGCGGCCAGCAGCAGGGTGCTGCCGTCGCTGCCCGGCGCGTCGACGTCGATGCCTTCGAGCTGGCGGCGGATCTCGACCGCGTCGCCGCGCGCCACTGCCGCCGACAGCGGTGCGAGTTCAGGACTGGAGAACGCGTCGTTGCTCATGGACGGCCGGGCACACCCTGCGGCGAGGCATAGGACCAGCGCGGACACGATCGCGAAAGTGCGGCGCATGCGCGGTATTGGAGCGGCGATCATAGCGCCGCGCAAGCGGTCGCGATCCGGCGCCACACAAGTCAGCGGCCGAACAGGCCACCGACCAGGTTGACCGCGCCTTGCGCCACCCAGCCGGCGCCGTCGGCAAGCATCTCGACCGCCTGGCCGCCCGCATCGGCCACGAACTCGATCGCGTCGCCGCCGCCGTCCACCGCGCCCGACAGCACGTCGCCGATCCAGCCGTCGACCTGTTCATCGATCCTCGCGGCCAGGGTGTCGGCGTAGCCGTCCACGGTGGCGCCGACCGAGTTGAAGGCGCCTTCGGCGAAGTCGCCGGCCAGGCGCACGCCGCCCTGGACGTAGCGGCCCTCGGCGAATTCGTTGGCCTTCACCGCATCGATATCGGTGGCGAAGTCGTGCACGTTGCGGGCGTAGTCGTCCTTGGCCACGTCGGGCAGCAGGTTCTGCAGGTCGCGGCCAAGGTTGGACGGATTCTCGTAGCCGGCCTGCCAGGGCTGGTGTTCGACCATGCCGGCGGTCAGTGCGTTCGGGCTGTGGCTGATCGCGCTGTAGGCCAGGTTGCCGCCGAGGTTGGCGACGCCGGTCGCCACTCCGGTCAACGGATTGATGGGCAGGAACGGCGTATGGCGTCCGGCCTCGACCCCGGCGTTGACCAGCGCCAGCTGCGCCGGCGAGAGGCCGTCGAGTTCCATCGGCCCGTAGTTGTTGAACATGTTGTGCTCGTCGGCGCTGGCCGGCTTGACCACGATCTGGGTCCCCAGCGCATCGGGTGCGACGATGCCGGTGATCCAGCTGTCCTGTGCCTTGGTCAGCGCGTCGTCCTGCAGCGAATAGGCGCGGATCTGCCCGCCCTCGGCGACCTCGCGCGCGCGCTGCGGATCGATGCCGATGCGATCGAGCGTGTTGGGATGGATGCCCGAGGCGTCGAAGGTCACCGTCGGCACGCCGCTGGCCAATGCGCCCACCGACGCCAGGCCGCCGCCCTGCGAATGCCCGGTGATCGCGAGATTGGTCGACTGCCCGCCCGGGTTGTCGCCGAACACGCGCGCGAACTCGACCGCGGTGTTGACCGCGGTGACGCTGAACTTGTCGCCGTCCCGGGTCTCGTAGCCCAGGCCCTGGCGGAAGTTGTTGTCCCAGTCGTCGGCGCCTTCGGCGGTGCCGCGGTAGGACAGCACGTAGTTGCCCTCGCCATCGGTATAGACCTCGGCGCGGAATTCCTGCGCGTTGCCGCCCACGCTGTCGTTGGCGCCGAGGAACTGCAGGCGCCAGGCCTGCGGATCGCGCACGCCCAGGTCCTGCAGCTGCTGGTCGCTGATCGCGCTCCAGCCCTCCGGCGGATCGCCCCGGGTGCCGTAGACCGCGGTGGCCAGCTGCGAGAGCGTGACGTCGAAGGGCTGCGCCTGCGTGCCGCCGGCGATGTCGCCCAGCGTCCGTCCGGGCGGAATCCCGTAGGCGCCGCCGGCCTGGGAGGGCTGCGGGCCGCCGGCGGGGGAGGAACCCGGCGGCTGCAGCTGCGGGTGGTAGGCAGGTTCGGCGCGCCAGGGGCCGAGGGGCGCCTGCGCGCTGGTCGCGGTCGCGAGCTGCGAAGGCGGCGGCAGCGGCATGCGCGTACCGGAGTCGGCAACCATTGAAATCCCGCTGACCATGTCGGCCTCCATACCCGATGGCATGGTCACCCTAGCCGCGCGCGCGGCGCTGCGGCAGCTAGGGCGTGTCCTAGGGGCGCGGACCCGTAACGCCACTCCGGAATGCGACCGCCGGCGTCCTGCGCGGACCTCCTGCGGCCACGTCGCCGGAACAAGGCGGTTAGAATGCGGGCACGGAGCTGTGGAAGTCCGACAGGGGGAATCACGATGCGCACCATTTCGCGCGCGCTTGCGCGCGCTGGCCTGCTTGGGCTGTTCGTTCTGCTGTCCGCGCCGGTTGCGGCCGCGCAATCGCTGCCGCGGCCGGCCGAGTTCTATTTCGACGAGGACGCCGCCGCGCGGCCGATCGTCGCCCAAGAGGGCGACCACGATGCGACGGTGGCGCAGCTGGTCCGGCTGATGGATCGGGGCGGCCGCAATGCCGACCAGGCCATCGGCCAGCTGGCGCATCTGTCCATGGCCGGCGGTCGCACCGAGACGGGCATGGCGCTGTATGCGCGTGCGCTCGAATCCACCTCCGCCGGCAGCCAGCGCCGCCGTTCGCTGCAGTGGAACCAGGCCTGGGACCTCTATCGCAATGGCGACGTCGAGGCGGCGCTCGGGCTGTGGGTGCAGGCCGGCAGCAACCCGGTGGTGCGCTACGACTGGGTGCCGCCGACGCTGGCGCTGGCGCTGTGGCGCCTGGACCGCCGTGCCGAAGCGGTGGCCTGGTACGCCGCCGCGGTGCGCACCTGGCCCGAACGCTGGAGCGATCCGGCCAGCATGGCCGCGCAGCTGCCCGACTGGAGCGAGGCCGATCGCGCCACGCTGGCCGAGGTGCTCGCGGCGTGGGCCGAGGACCCGCCCAGCTGGCCGTAGGCCGCAGCCTGCGGGTTCCGCGCTAAGGTGCGCGCATCGCATCGCCGACGGAGCCCGACCCTTGCGCCGCACAGCCCGCATCCTCACCCTCGCTGCGCTGGCCGCCTGCGCGGCGGCGACCGGCGCTGCCGACCGCATCACCGGACACACGTTCGCCACGCGCAGCGAAGTGCACGCGCCAAACGCGATGGCGGCCACTTCGCACCCGCTGGCCACGCAGATCGCGCTGGACGTGATGAAGGCCGGCGGCAGCGCGGTCGACGCGGCCATCGCCGCCAACGCCGCGCTCGGCCTGATGGAGCCGACCGGCAACGGCATCGGCGGCGACCTGTTCGCCATCGTCTGGGATCCGAAGACCAGGAAGCTGCATGGCTACAACGGCTCCGGGCGTTCGCCGAAGTCGCTGAGCCTGGCCGAGTTCGAGCGTCGCGGCCTCAGCGAGGTTCCTTCGCACGGCCCCCTGCCGGTCACGGTGCCCGGTGCGGTCGACGGCTGGTTCGCCCTGCACGGGCGCTTCGGCAGGCGGACGATGGCCGAGAACCTCGCGCCGGCGATTGCCTACGCGCGCAATGGCCATCCGGTGCACGAGGTCATCGCCTATTACTGGGACCGCTCGGTGCCGCGCCTGTCGAAGTGGCCGGGCTTCCGCGAACAGTTCACCATCGACGGCCGCGCCCCGCGCAGCGGCGAGACCTGGAAGAACCCCAACCTCGCCAATACCCTGCAGCAGATCGCCGAGGGCGGTCGCGACGCGTTCTACAAGGGCGGGATCGCCCGCACCATCGACGCCTATTTCAAGGCCAACGACGGCTTCCTCTCCTTTGATGACCTGGCCGCGCACGAGGGCGAGTGGGTCGATCCGGTCTCGACCAGCTACCGCGGCTACGACGTGTGGGAGCTGCCGCCCAGCGGCCAGGGCATCGCCGCGCTGCAGATCCTCAACCTGCTCGAGCCCTACGACCTCAAGGCCTACGGCTTCGGCAGCCCCGAGCACGTGCACCTGTTCACCGAAGCCAAGAAGCTGGCCTTCGCCGATCGCGCGGCGAGCTATGCCGATCCGGAGTTCTACCGCAGCCCGGTCGAACGGCTCATCTCGAAGGCCTACGCGCGCGAACGCGGCAAGCTGATCTCGATGGACCGCGCGATGCCCGCCGTCGAGCCGGGCATCATCCCCCAGCTCAACGAGGGCGACACGATCTACCTGACCACCGCCGATGCCGACGGCATGATGGTCTCGCTGATCCAGTCCAACTACCGCGGCATGGGCAGCGGCATGGCGCCGCCCGGGCTGGGCTTCATCCTGCAGGACCGTGGCGAGCAGTTCGTGCTCAAGCAAGGCCACCCGAACAGCTTCGCGCCGGGCAAGCGGCCGTTCCACACCATCATTCCGGCCTTCGTGACCAGGGACGGCAAGCCGTGGCTGAGCTATGGCGTGATGGGCGGCGCGATGCAGCCCCAGGGCCACGTGCAGATCCTGCTCAACCTGATCGACTTCGGCATGAACCTGCAGGAGGCCGGCGACGCGCCGCGCATCCAGCACGACGGCTCCACCGAGCCGGCCGGGCAGGCCGAGGCGATGGCCGACGGCGGCCGCATCGAGCTGGAGACCGGCTTTCCCTACGAAACCGTGCGCGCACTGATGCGCAAGGGCCACAGCGTGCGCTTCGCCGACGGCCCCTATGGCGGCTACCAGGCGATCATGGCCAATCCGCACGGCGGCTGGACCGGCGCCAGCGAATCGCGCAAGGACGGGCAGGCGGCAGGGTACTGACGATCCCCCGATCCCGCGCGGCTATGCTGTGGCCGACTTTCAATGGACCGTCCGCCATGAGCCCACGCCTGCTGCTGGCCGCCGTACTGCTGCTGCTTCCCGTCGCGCAGGCGCAGGAGCCTGGCGGGGGCCCGCCGCCGGAGCAGGTGGC
>JAEXTE010000340.1 GCA_023453655.1 Pseudomonadota bacterium | reverse complement strand
CTGCGACGGCTGCGGCCTGGAGCACTACCCGCGCACCGATCCTGCAGTGATCGTGGCGGTGAGCGACGGCGCGCGCCTGTTGCTGGGGCGCCAGGCCGGCTGGCCGCCGCGTCGCTATTCCACGCTGGCCGGCTTCGTCGAACCGGGCGAGACGCTCGAGCAGACCGTGGCGCGCGAGGTGTTCGAGGAATCGGCGGTACGGGTGCGCAGCTGCCGCTACCTGGGCTGCCAGCCATGGCCGTTCCCGTCGTCGCTGATGCTCGGCTTCCGCGCCGAGGCCGAACCCGACGAGCCGGTCCCCGCGGACGACGAACTCGAGGACGCGCGCTGGTTCACCCGCGAGGAGGTCGGCGCCGCGCTGCGCGGCGAGACCCGCGAGTCCGGCCTGCTGCTGTCGCCGCGCCTGTCGATCTCGCGCTGGCTGGTCGAGGACTGGTATGCGCGGCAGGGCGGGGCGCTTCCCTCCGGCTGAACCCCTGCGGCCGGCCGCCCCGCCGCGCGGACGGCTTCTCGACACATGGCTCGCCGCCGGTCGCGGCGGCACCTAGAATCGGCCCATGTTCGCCACCCTGCTCGCGGTCGTCGTTGCGCTGGCGCTGGGCCATCTCGTGCACGACGGCGCGGGGTCGCTGCGTGGACAGGCCTGGTTCGGGCGCTGGCTGCAATGGCTCGACCGCCGCTTCGGCGATTCCGCCCTGTGGCGCGGGGCCGCCGGGGTCGCGATCGCGCTGCTGCCGCCGCTGCTCGCGATCGGCGCGCTGCAGCTGCTGCTGGACGGACACTGGCTGGGCCTGCCCTCGCTGCTGCTGGGCATCGCCGTGCTGTTCGTCGCCTGGGGGCCGCGCAACCTCGACCACGACGTCGAGGCGGTGCTGGACGCGACCAGCAGCGACGAGCGCCACGCCGCCGCCGCTTGGCTGTGGCCGCCGCTGCAGCGCGGACAGGTGCGGCTGGATGCGCCGGCCCTCGTGGGCGCGGTGTTCGCTTGCGCGCTGCGGCGCTGGTTCGCGGTGCTGCTCTGGTTCCTGCTGCTGGGGCCGTTCGGCGCGCTGGGCTACCGCCTGCTGGCGATCCTGGCCGAGGGCGAGTTCGCCGCCAGCCTGCCGCCGCGCCTGGTAGCGGGAGCGCAGGCGCTGCTGCGCGTGGTCGACTGGCCGGTCGCGCAGCTGATGACGCTGTCGCTGGCCCTGGTCGGCAACTTCGAGGACGTCGCCTACGCATGGAAGGAGGCGGGCGGCGCTTCGCTGCGCGCCGATGCCGGTTTCCTCGCCGCCGCGGGCCGCGCCAGCGTGCGCGGCGGCGTCGCCGACGAGGCCGAGGATTTCGCCGGCGCCGGCGTGGCCAGCGGCAGCGCCCTGGTGCGCGAGCTGGGTCCAATGCCCGAGCTGCGCGAGGCCATGGGCCTGGTGTGGCGCGCGCTCGCGCTGTGGCTGGCCCTGCTGGCGCTGTTCGTCGTGGCCGGCTGGGTCAGCTAGCCGCAGTCGACCCCGTCGCTTCAGGCCGCATCGCCGCGCAGCGCCCGCACCTTCGCCTCCAGTGTGCCGGCCGTTACCGCGGGATCGAGGACCGGTGCCTCGGCCGCCACCGCGATCCGCGCGCGGAACCGGCGCGGCACGCGCATCCGCCCCAGCCGCGAATCGCGCCGGCTCCACATGCTGTCCCACATGCCGCGCAGCGCCATCGGCACCACCGGCACCACCTGGCCGCGCGCTGCGGCGCGGGCGAGGATCTTCTCCACGCCCGACTTGAAGGCCGCGATCTCGCCGTCGCTCGTCAGCGCGCCTTCCGGGAAGATGCCGACCAGTTCGCCCTCGGCCAGCGCCGCGTCGATCGCGTCGAAGGCGCGCTGCATCAGCTCGGGGTTCTCGCGCGCGCCGGCGATCGGGATCGCGCGCGCGTTGCGGAAGATCCAGCGCATCACCGGGATGTCGAAGATCTTCCAGTACATGACGAAGCGCACCGGCCGCGGGATGGTCGCCGACAGGATCAGTGCGTCCATGTAACTGACGTGGTTGCACACGATCAGCCCGGCGCCTTCGTCGGGCACGTGCTGCTCGATACCGTGCAGCTCGAGCCGGTACAGGGCGCGCACCATCAGCCAGCTGAGGAAGCGCATGAAGAACTCGGGCACGATGCTGAAGATCCAGATCGCCACCAGCGCGTTGGCGATCGCCAGCGCGAGGAACAGCTGCGGGCCGCTCCATCCGAGCCAGCCCTGCAGCACCAGGCCGGCCACGGCGGCCAGCACGATGAAGCCCGAATTCTGGATGTTGAGCGCGGCGAACACGCGCGCCATCTGCGATGACGGCGTGCGGCTCTGGATCAGCGCGAACAGCGGCACCACGAAGATGCCGGTCGACAACCCGATGCCGAGCAGGTCGATCACGATGCGCACGCTGCCGTCCTGGCGCAGGAATTCCGCGACGGTCAGTCCGCCTGCCGGCGCCAGGCCCGGGCGCGCGAAATACAGGTCCAGCAGGAACGCGCTCATGCCCAGTGCGCCCATCGGCACCAGGCCGATCTCCACCGTGCGTGCGGACAGCTTCTCGCACAGCAGCGAGCCTGCCCCGGTGCCGATCGAGAACAGCGCCAGCACGAACACGTACAGCGTGGCCGATTCGGCCGCGCCGCCGAGGTGCCGTTCGGCATAGGTGGGCAGCTGCGAGGTCAGCAGCGTGCCGAAGAACCAGAACCAAGACACGCCGAGGATGGCGTTGCGCACCGCCAGCTGCTGCTTGGCCATGCGCAGCACCGCGATCGATTCGGGGATCGGGTTCCAGCGGATCCTCAGCTCCGGCGCGCCCGCGTCCATGCGCGGGATCATGCGCGCCAGCACGTTGCCCAGGATGGCGAGCAGCACGATGGCGATCGCCGCCGCCTGCGGTCCGTACGTCCCGGCCAACTGGAAGATCAGGCCGCCCGCGATCATGCCGCACAGGATCGAGATCGAGGTGCCCATCTCGACCAGGCCATTGCCGCCGGTGAGCTCCTCCGGCTTCAGGATCGAGGGCAGCACCGAATACTTCACCGGCCCGAACAGGGTGGACTGCACGCCGGTGCAGAACAGCGCCACCAGCAGCAGCGGCATCGCCTGCAGCAGGAAGCCCACCGCGGCCAGCGACATGATCGCGATCTCCATCGCGGTGGTGATCACGATCAGGCGCTGCTTTTCCAGCTTCTCCGCGATCTGGCCGGCGATGGCCGAGAACAGGAAGTAGGGCAGGATGAAGATCGCCGGCGCGACGATGGCATACAGCCCGCGCTGCTCGGTGCTGGCGCCGAGGAAGATCAGCAACCCGATGATCGCTTGCCGGTAGACGTTGTCGTTGAACGCGCCCAGCGCCTGTACCGAGAAGTAGGGCAGGAAGCGGCGCTGGCGCAGCAGGGCGAACTGGCTGTGGCGGTCGCGGGTCTGGGGTTCGGAGTCTGGCGCCATGCGGCCTCCCGGGGCTGGCGGCGAGTGTAGCCGCCAGGCCATGCCGGCGGATGCCGGTGCCGTGATGCGAGGGAATGTGCCGGAGCGGACGCTCCGTTTCGCAATGCACCACGCCGCGTGAACGCGCCGTTGCTAGAGTGCGGCAAGTCCCGAGCGCTGGAGCCGCCATGTCGCCGCCGCTGATGCCCGCCGCCTTCCTCGGCCACGGCAGTCCGATGAACGCGCTGGAGCGCAACCGCTATACCGAGGCCTGGCGGGCGTTCGGCGCCGGCGTGCCGCGGCCGCGGGCGATCCTGGCGGTGTCGGCGCACTGGTACGTGCCGATGCTGGCGGTCACGGCGATGCCGCGGCCGCGCACCGTCCATGACTTCTTCGGCTTCCCGCAGGCGCTGTTCGACGTGCAGTACCCGGCGCCGGGGCTGCCGGAGCTGGTGGAGGAAGTGGCCGATCTGGCCAGGCCGGACCGGGTCGGCGCCGATGTCGACAGCTGGGGCCTGGACCACGGCACCTGGTCGGTGCTGGTGCATGCGTTCCCCGATGCCGACATCCCGGTGGTGCAGCTGTCGCTGGATACGCGCAAGCCGCTGGACTGGCATCTTGAGCTGGGCGCGAGGCTGGTCGGGCTGCGCGAGCGCGGCATCCTGGTGGTGGCCAGCGGCAACGTGGTGCACAACCTGCGCGCGATCGACTGGACGCAGGACGACGCCGGTTTCGACTGGGCGCATCGCTTCGACGAGCGCGCACGGCAGCTGATGAGCGAGGCGCCGCACGAGATCCCGTCGCTGGCCGCGCATCCGGACTACCGCATGGCGGTGCCGATCGCCGACCATTTCCTGCCCCTGCTGTATGTGGCCGGGCTCGCCGCGGCGGCGCAGCGGCCCACGGTCACCCTGGTCGAGGGCTATGCCTACGGCTCGCTGTCGATGACCGCCTACTCGCTGGATGCGCAGTGCCCGCCCGCCTCGGCGAACGGCGAGGG
>JAEXTE010000318.1 GCA_023453655.1 Pseudomonadota bacterium | reverse complement strand
TGGCTGTAGTGGTCGGCGAAGCTCTCCGGCCGCAGGCGACCCTTCACTCCGTCGTCGGCACGGGAACCGTGGCTGCGGAATCCGCCGCGCGGGTCGGCGCGCGGACTGTCCTCCTGCAGCGAACTGGGCTCGTAGTTCACCCGGCCCTTCGGGATCTGCATCTGCATGTGCCCGTCGCGCTGGTGGTTGGCGAAGGGGCAGCGCGGCTGGTTGATCGGGATCTGGTGGAAGTTCGGCCCGCCCAGGCGGATCAGCTGGGTGTCGAGGTAGGAAAACAGGCGCCCGTGCAGCAGCGGATCGTTGGAAAAGTCGATGCCGGGGACGAGATTGGCCGGGCAGAACGCGACCTGTTCGGTTTCGGCGAAGAAGTTGTCGGGCCAGCGGTCGAGCACCATGCGGCCCACGACCTGCAGCGGCACCAGCGACTCGGGCACGATCTTGGTGGGGTCGAGGTGGTCGAAGTCGAACGCGTCGGCGTCCTCTTCGGTGAACAGCTGCACGGCCAGTTCCCACTCCGGATAGTCGCCGGCCTGGATGGCTTCGAACAGGTCGCGCCGGTGGTAGTCGTTGTCGGCGCCCTGCAGCTTGGCCGCTTCGTCCCACACGGTGGACTGGACGCCGAGCTTCGGCCGCCAGTGGAACTTGACGAAGGTGCTGGTGCCGTCCTCGGTGAGCAGGCGGAAGCTGTGCACGCCGAAACCCTCCATCATGCGCAGCGAGCGCGGGATGGTGCGGTCGCTCATCGCCCACATGATCATGTGCATCGATTCGGGGGTGAGCGAGATGAAGTCCCAGAACGTATCGTGGGCGGCGGTGGCCTGCGGGAAACCGCGGTCGGGCTCGGGCTTCACCGCATGCACCAGGTCGGGAAACTTCATCGCGTCCTGGATGAAGAACACCGGGATGTTGTTGCCGACCAGGTCGTAGTTGCCCTCGTCGGTATAGAACTTCACCGCGAAGCCGCGCGCGTCGCGCGGGGTGTCGACCGAACCCTTGCTGCCGGCGACCGTGGAAAAGCGGGTGAACACCGGCGTGCGCCTGCCCACTTCGGTGAACAGCTTCGCGTGCGTGTACTGCGCCAGCGAATGGGTCAGCTCGAAGTATCCATGGGCGGCCGCGCCGCGTGCGTGCACGATGCGCTCGGGGATGCGCTCGTGGTCGAAGTGGGTGAGTTTCTCGCGGAGGATGAAATCCTCCAGCAGGTTGGGCCCGCGTGGCCCCTGGCGCAGCGAGTTCTGGTTGTCGGCGATCACCACGCCCTGGTTGGTGGTGAGACGCGGTCGGCCCCCGCCGGCCTGCTGGTGGTGCTCCCCGGCATTGCCGCGCGGTGCGTCCGCGTCCGGATCGGGGCCGTCCGCGCGCCTGCCGACATGGCCCGGCGGCCTCTCCTGCGGAGGCCGCGCGCCGCGCTCGGGCGGCTGTCCGGGTGGCGTGGCGGTCGGGGTTCGGGAATCGGCCATGGGTCGCGCTCCGGGATCGTGAAATCCCGTCGATCCTGCGCAATCGAGCGTGAGCGCGGCGCATCGAAGCGCAGCGGCTGCCCGTGGACGGTCCGGTCAGTCCCGGGTCGCCGAAGCGCGCAGTCGCGCGGCGGCAGCGCGGCCGCCCGCAGGCCCGCCGGTCAGAAGCTCCAGGCCAGCCGCAGCGCCACGCGGCCGTCCGCCTTTCCGGCGTCGTCGAGGTTCTCCGACAGCACGTCGCTGTAGCTGAAGGTGTCGGTATAGGCCAGTTCCGCGTCGATCGGCCCGAACGCGCGGGTGACGCCCACCAGGTAGTCGCCGTAGCTGTCGCCGGCGGCGGCGTCGAGGTCGTACCAGCCGGTGGACAGCTTCAGGCCGAAACCGCTGTCGCCCAGCGGATATTCGGCGGCGGCGCTGTAGTAGGTGCCCTGTTCGCCGAGCTGGAAGATGTCGGGCGACCAGGCCACGCCGAGGGTGTAGTACTCGCCCAGCGACAGCGCGGCGGCGAACTCGGTGTAGTCCATTTCGTAACCCTCGTTCGTGCCCGGGTACTTGGCGCGGGTCACGGACAGGTCGAGGCCGACGGTTTCGGTGAGATCGCCGGCCCAGCCGAGGTACACGTCGATCTCGTGGTCGATGCCGGATTCCGCATCGCCGGTGTCGGCGCGGCCGGCCCAGGCGCCGGCGTAGAAGCCGCTCTCGTGCGAGACCGTGATTTCGCCCATCAAGGCCGGGTCGCCATCGGTCTGGGTGACGCCGCGCCAGACGTAGTCGCTGGCGGCGGCGATCTCGCCTTCCACCGTCCAGGCGCTGCCGTCGGCCTCCTGGGCAAGGGCGAGCCCGGGCAGGGCGGCAAGGGCGAGCAGGAGGCTGGTCTGGAGGCGCATGGGGCGTCAATCGCGGCGTGGAGGGGGCGCATACGATACACGTGCCGCCGGCCCGGCCGGGGCCGGACCATGCGAGCATGGTGTCCAGGGCTTACCATTTCCGCCGTCGTGCGTCCGCGCGGCTGCCGTCCATCCACAGGAACCCCGCAATGCGCCCGATCCCGCTCCGCCTCGCCCCCCTTGCCTGCGCCCTGATGCTTGCCGCCTGCGGTGGCGGCTCCGGCGATGGCGCCGCGGGCGGCGGCGACGGGAAGGTGCTCAACGTCTACAACTGGTCGGACTACGTGGCCGAGGACACCATCCGCGAGTTCGAGGCGGCGACCGGGATCAAGGTTAACTACGACGTCTATTCCGAGAACGAGACGCTCGAGACCAAGCTGACCACCGGGTCCTCGGGCTACGACGTGGTGTTCCCGTCCGCGCGGCCGTTCGCGCAGCGCCAGATCAAGGCCGGCCTGTTCGCGCCGCTCGACAAGGCGTTGCTGCCGCACTGGTCGCACCTGGACACGGACGTGCTGGCCGGCCTGGCCGACATCGACCCGGGCAATGCCCACGTCGTGCCCTACATGTGGGGCACCACCGGCCTGGGCATCAACGTCGAGAAGGTGCAGGCCGCGCTGGGCGCGGACGCGCCGATCGATTCCTGGGCGCTGCTGTTCGATCCGGCCAACGCCGCGAAGCTGGCGTCCTGCGGCATCCACGTGCTCGACGACGAGCAGGAAGCCTTCGGCGCGGCCCTGATCTGGCTGGGCAAGGATCCCAACGCCGGCGCCGAGGGCGACATCGAGCTGGTCAAGCAGGCGTATGCCGCGATCCGCCCGCACGTCCGCACCTTCAACAACGCCGCCTACAAGGATGCGCTGGCCAACGGCGACGCCTGCGTGGTGATGGGCTATTCCGGCGACATCGGCCAGGCGCGCGACGTGGCCGCGGAAGCGGCCGAGGCCACCGGCAAGCCGGCGCCGGACATCCGCTACGTGATCCCGAAGGAAGGCGCGATCCGCTGGGTCGACGTGATGGGCATCCCCAGGGACGCCCCGCACGCGGCCAATGCGCACGCGTTCATCGACTACCTGCTGCAGCCGGAGGTGATCGCCAAGGTCAGCGACTACGTGGCCTACGCCAACGCCAACAAGGACGCCACCGCCCTGATCGATCCGGAGATCGCCGGCGACGAGGGCGTGTACCCGCCGGCCGAGGTGCGCGCCAAGCTGGTCGACCCGGCGGCGCTGCCCGACGACGTGCAGCGCCAGCGCGTGCGTGCGTGGACGGCGATCAAGAGCGGCCGCTGAGCCCGGCCACCCGCGGCGCCGGTGCGAGGCCGGTGCCGTGACGGCGGGCGCGCCGGCGCGGGGGCGCAGGGTCCGTTGTCGCCGGCGCTGACCCAGCGATGGCGCGCAGGCTTCCCGACTGGGTCTGGCCCGAGCGGCTGGGGCGCATGGACGTCGAGGCGGCGGTGCGCGCCTCGATCTGCGCG
>JAEXTE010000238.1 GCA_023453655.1 Pseudomonadota bacterium | reverse complement strand
CCCAGGCCGCATAGGTCTCGCTGACCACGAACAGCCAGCGCCGGTCGCGGCTGCGGTGCACGACCGCCACCGGCGTGCCCGGGAACAGCGCGCTCTCCTGGAAGCGGTCGATGTCGCGGTCGTCGGGGGTGCTGAATACGCGCAGGTGGGTGGGAAAGGTGCGCAGGTTCGCGCGACGCACGACCAGTCCATACCGCGTGACCTGGGTCTGCGGAATGGCCTTGAGGTCCAGCCCGGCCTCCAGCCGATCGAGCGCGCGGGCACTCCCTTCCCCGCCGCTCTCGTCGTAGAGCGTGCGGGTCGGACGCGGGGAGGCGGCCTCGATCCAGGCCCGCACCTGCTCGGCCTCCAGGGTCGCGGGCAGTTGCTCGATCAGGTAGAGCGAGGGCTCGCGCTCGCGCATGCGCGCGTTGTGCGCGGCGATCTCGTCCGCATCAAGGATGGTCTGGTCCGCGCCACGCAGCCGGCCGATCCAGTAGGCGGGTTCGAGCTGCTCCTGGGTGACCCCGGGCAGCACTTCATGGGCCGGATCGTCCGGAACCTGCGCGGCCGTCCCCAGGGCGGACGCGACCAGGATCAGTGCGGTGAGCAACCGGGCCCCGGTCCCTGACCAGCGCTTGCGCAAGGCGGTTCTCCTGCAGGTCGCCGTGCCTGCGGCGCTGAAGAATACATCATTCATTTTCTCTGCCTGTCAAGAATAATTTATTGACCCCGCCTTGCGGCCATGTTACACAGCCGCCGACCGCCACCTCGCGTGAGGGGGAACACGCCAATGCCGACCAGCTTCCGTTGGAGACGGGCCGGGGGCGCCAGCCGCATGCACGCTGCCCGCCGCGCGGCGTATCCGCTGCTGGCGTCGGCGCTGCTGCTCGTCACCGGCCTGGGGCTCCGCGCGGCGTCGCCGCCGGCCACCGCACTGCTGGAGGATGTCATGGACCTGGTCGACGGCGGGCGGTTCGCGCAGGCCGAACGGCTGATCGCGCAGGCGGGCGAGGGCGGGTCCCTGACGGATGAACTCGCTTTCCAGCGCGAACGCATGCGCCGTATCCGGCTCGACTTCAGCCTTGACGAATCCGAGCTGCGCGCGGCGGTGCGTCGCCAGATTCCGGACCTGCGCGAGGACGAGTTCCGGCGCTGGCGACGTGCGGGACTGTTCGATGCGATGGCGATCGACGGCGAGATCCGCTATTTCGGTCGCGCACCCCACAACCTGTTCCGCCTGAGCGAGGAGGCGCGCGCGCGCCGCGCGCAACCGCGCCCGTTCCACGACAGTCCGCTGGAACTCGCGCAGGGCCCGCACCACGCGGAGGTGCGCGATCGCGCGGCTTCGGCCGGCCCGGCCGCGGCGCGCCGGGTGCGGATCACGCAGTCGCTGACGGTCGAGCCCGACGCGGTACCGGCGGGCGAGCCCATCCGCGCATGGCTGCCGTACCCGCGCGCGATCGCCGGCCAGCAGGAAGACATCCGTCTGCTCGGTGGCGAGCCGGGCATGCCGCGGCTGGCGCCCGCATCGGCGCTGCAGCGCACCGCCTACTTCGAGCAGCCGGCGCGGGCCGGCCAGGCAACCCGGTTTTCCGTGAGCTACGAGCTCACCATCCTCGGCAGGCACGTGCAGGTCGATCCGGCGCGGGTGGTGCCGGTCGAGGCCAGTCCCGGACTCGCGCCGTTCCTGTCCGAACGCGCGCCCCACGTGGTGTTCAGCGACGCGATGCGGCTGTTCTCCGCGCAGGTGGTGGGCGACGAGACCAATCCCTATCGCATCGCCCGCCGCCTGTTCGACGCGGTGGACCGCATTCCCTGGGCAGGTGCGCGGGAGTACTCGACCATCGCCAATCTCGGCGAGCATGCGCTCCGCGCCGGGCGCGCCGACTGCGGGCAGCAGACCCTGTTGCTGATCACCTTGCTGCGGCTGAACGGAATCCCGGCGCGCTGGCAGTCGGGCTGGATCTTCTCCGACGGCGACTACAACAACATGCACGACTGGGGCTGGCTGTACCTCGCCCCCTACGGCTGGCTGCCGATGGACGTCACCTTCGGCCGGCTGCCCGGCGACGATCCGACGCTGGAACACTTCTACCTCGGCGGCATGGACGCCTACCGCGTCGCCTTCAACGACGACTACGGCCGCGAGTTCGTGCCGGCCAAGACCCATTTCCGCTCCGAAACCGTCGACCTGCAGCGCGGGGAAGCCGAGTGGGCGGGCGGCAACCTGTACTTCGACCAGTGGGATTACGACTTCGATTGGGAGCTGCTGCCGCTCCCTGAAGACCAGCGCAGCTGAACAGGCCAACTTTTCGCACCGGGGAGAAACCGCAATGTCGACACACCCGCAGTTCCGTCGTGCAGCCCTCTGGATCGCCCTGGGCGCCTGCATCGCGGCCACCACGCCGACGGTGTTCGCGCAGAGCGCCACCGGTGCAGTCGCCGGCCGCGCGACCGCAGGCGACCAGATCACGATCACCAACCCGGATACGGGGCTGAGCCGAACGATCTCGGTGGGCGCGGACGGTGTCTACCGTCTGGCCCAACTCCCGGTCGGCGATTACACCCTCGTGGTCGCGCGTAACGGGCAGGCGGTCGGGGAACCGATCACGGTCAACGTCGGGCTGGGTGGAACGACCACAGTGAACGTCGCCGGCGACGGCGCCCTGGTGAATCTCGCTGCCGTCCAGGTCGTCGGTTCGCGAGTGGTCAACCGCGTGGACGTCCGCTCCACAGAGTCGGCGACCAACATCCGACGGGAAGAACTGGCGCGGCTGCCTGTGGACCAGAGCCTCGCATCCGTCGCGCTCCTCGCGCCCGGCGTGGTCGCCTCGGGCGCCACG
>JAEXTE010000217.1 GCA_023453655.1 Pseudomonadota bacterium | reverse complement strand
GGTCCAGGGAGACCGGAGGCCCCGACGCCTGCTGCTTTCTCCACGAGCATGAAGCGCGCTTGACGCGACACTACCCCGATGCGCTACAACCAGTACCCGCCCCTGGCACAAGCCGCCATGCTCGACTTCCAGGATGGACACTGCCCTTACTGCGGCGAGCCGGTCAGCCTTGCCGTCGACACCAGCGCGGGGTCGCAGCGCTACGTCGAGGACTGCCCGGTGTGCTGCAAGCCGATGAGCGTGGTGCTGGACGTCGATCCGGACGGCGGCAGCCGGATCCATCTGCTCGCGCAGGACGACACGTAAGGCCGCCACCAAGGCGCGGCCTCATCCGGGCTGCGTCCCGCAGTGCGGCCTACTCCGCGCCGTCCGCCCCCAGGTGCGCCAGCAGGCCGCCCAGCTGCGCGGCCTGCACGCGATCGACCACCGGCGCGAACTGGCCGATGTCGTCGGGGCTGTAGCCGCCGACGCGGTAATGCAGGGTGATCCGCGTCGCCGCCCCGTCGCCGCTGTCGGCCGGTTCCAGCCGGAACTCGAGGATCCCGTCCAGCCCCATGCCCTGCAGGGGACCAAGGCCGCCGGACATGCGCAGGCGGCGGCCGGGATCGACGAAGACCACGCGCAGGTGTTCGGCCTGGCGGTCGCCGGCAACCTCGCAGAAGCAGCCGCCGACGCGGGGTTCGATCGACAGCCTGCCTTCCGCGCCCCACCAGCTGTGGTCCTTCGGCCACCACGCATCGACCTGTCCGACCAGCGCCGCCCACGCCGCGCCGGCGTCGACCGGCACCACGCCGCTGTTCTCCACGGTGAAGCCCGCGGGCGCGGCGTCGAGCACCTCCGCGCGCGCCGAAGGCGGCGGAACCGCCAACCACAGCGCGACCGAAACCAGGACGAACGCAGGCATGTGCCGCATGGCGGCTCTCCGGATGGGTTGCCCCACCGTGTACGCGCGGCGCGCCCCCGACGCAAGCGCGGCGCCCTCAGTCGTCGAGCGGATCGGCCTGCGATGGCTCGAGCCCGGCGAGGAAGGCGCGCATCTCCGCCAGCCGCGCGGGCGCATGCCCGGTCCAGTGCGCGAGTTCGCCCAGGATGCGCAAGGGATGGCGCGAGCGGAAGGATCGCGTGGGATTGCCGGGAAACCGCTTGTCGGTGAGGTTGGGATCGTCCTCGAACGGCCCGGTCGGCTCCACGATGTAGATGCGCTGCGCGCCGTCGCCCGCCGCGAGTTCGGCGCCCCAGATGGCGGCGTCGAGCGTGGCCGACATGTAGACGTGGCGAGCCGCCTTGCGGCTGCCGAAGTTGGAGGGGTGGCCGGGGACGATCAGGTCGCCCACGCCCAGCACGGCGCGCGTGCCGTGGTACCAGGTGGTCTTCGCATCGTCCATCGCCTCGCTCCTCGCATCGCACCAGGCGCGGATCCTGCAGCCCGCGGCGGGGCTTGCCGCAAGCCCCGTGGCGGGTTTGAATATGGGAACGGGAGGCCGCGCGGGCCTCCCTTCTTTTTTGCCGCGCGTCGTATGCGTGCGGGCAACGATGGCCAAGTCCCGCGAGCGTCGTATACCGGCCGATCCGGGCCGGTCGGCATCTTCCACGGCCCAGCGGAGACGTCATGTCGAACGATCCGACGTCCACTGTCCGGCGGCGCCGGCTTTAGGCCATCGACCTGCAGGAGAGCTGGCCCGGACGACCGGTGACTGGTCGCTGCGCGCGGTGGTCGGGATGGGCGACGTCCGGTTCAAGCTCGCCCGCATCCAGGGCGAACTCGTCCGGCATGCGCACCAGGACACCGGCGAGGTCTTCATCGTGATCGGCGCGGGATGGCCATCGAATTCCGGGACCGCACGGTGGCGCTGGCCGCGGGCCAGATGTGCGTCGTACCGCGCGGCGCCGAGCATCGGCCGGTCGCGCCGCGGAGCGCGGCATCATGCGGGTGGAGCCGCGGGTTGTTGAACACCGGCGATGCCGGCGGGGCTGCACCGGGTCCAACGACGCCCGGGTCAGCCACACGGCCGGCCTGTGCCGGCTGTTCCGCTCACGCGCCAAGCACGATCGGCTTGCTCCACTTCGCGCATGTCCGCCCTGCCCGATACCCCCGCCTCCGCCAGGGAGGCCGTCCCCGACCTCGGGACCCTCGCCGCACGCGCGCGCGACTGCGTGCACCGGGAAGGGGACTGGCCGCTGCCCGGACGCGGTCGCACCCTGGCGCGCTGGCAGGCGCTGGCCGCCATTGCCGCCCGCGACCTTGCCCTGGTGAAGGTGGTGGAGGCGCACTACGACGCGCTCGCCATCCTTGCCGATCTCGACGGGGAACCCACCAGTCCCGACGCGCTGCTGGCGGTCTGGGCCGCCGAGGGACCGCAATCGACCGTGGTGCTGGACGACGGCCGCGACGGGCCCCGGCTGACCGGGCGCAAGCCCTGGTGCTCGGGCGCGGGCTTCGTCGATGCCGCGCTGCTCACCGTGCAGGTTGGGGGCGTGTCGCAGCTGGTCCGCGTGGACATGCGCGGACCGGGCATTGAACTTCCTCCCTCGGGCTGGCAGGCCGTGGGCATGGCCGCGATCGAGAGCGGGCCCGTGGAGTTCCACCACGTCCCCTGCACCCGCGTCGGCGCGCCCGGCGCCTATCTCGAGCGGCCGGGCTTCTGGCATGGCGGCGCCGGGATCGCCGCCTGCTGGTACGGCGCGGCCGCCGAGATCGCGCGGCGCATGGCCGACCCCGAGCGGATCGCGCGCGATCCGCATGCAGCCGCGCTGCTGGGCCGCGTCGACATGGCGCTGGGTGCGGCCGCGGCGCTGCTGCGTGAGCTGGCCGAGCGCATCGATACCGCGCCATCGCTGCCGCACCAGCGCGAGGTGGTGCGCGTGCGCTCGCTGGTCGAACGGGCCTGCCATGAGGTGCTCGACGCTGCCGGTCGCGCGATGGGGCCCGGCCCGCTGTGCGGCGATCGCCAACACGCGCAGCGCTGCGCCGACCTGTCGGTGTTCGTGCGCCAGAGCCACGCCGACCGCGACTGGGCGGCGCTCGGCCTGGCGGTCGCGTCGATTGAGGAGGGGGCGCAATGGCCGCTGTAGCCGAAGCGCTGATCGTCGGCGACGGCCACGATGAATCGCGCTGGCAGCTCTCGCCCTGGCTGGCGTCGCGGCCGCATCGCGATGCGGCAGCCTTGCTGGCGACGCACGAGCGCGTCGTCGTGGTCTCGCCACATCCCGACGACGAAACCCTGGCCTGCGGCGGGCTGATGCGCGCGGCCGCACGCGCGGGCCGGACGCTCTCGGTAGTGTCGGTGACCGATGGCGAAGCCTGCTACCCCGGCAATGGCGCGTGGCCGCCGGAGCGCCTGCGCGTCGACCGCGCCAGCGAACTCGCCGCGGCGCTGCGGGCGCTGGACACCTGCGCCACCCTGCATCGCCTGCACCTGCCGGACGGCGGCGTGGCCGCGGCCGCCGCGACCCTGCGCACCGCGCTCGCGAAGCTGGTGCGACCAGGCGATCTGGTGCTGGCGCCCTGGGAGCACGATGGCCATCCCGACCACGACGCCGTCGGCGCTGCGGCGCTGTCCGTCGTGCCCGCTGCCGGTGCTGCTCTGCTGCGCTATCCGGTCTGGGCCTGGCACTGGCTCGACCCCGCGCGGCCCGCCCCCCCTTTCCCCGCCGTGCGCATGCCGCTGGACGAGGGTGCCCGGCGGGCCAAGCGCGCCGCGATCGGCTGCTTCGCGTCGCAGCTGGGCACCGCCGCCCCGGCGGTGGCGGAACCGGTCCTGGCGCCGCACGTGGTCGCACGCTTCGAACGCCCGTTCGAGGTTTACCTGACTTGAGCCTGGATGCCCACCTCGATACGGTGTGGGCCGGCTCCGCCGACCCATGGGGGTACCGCGAGCGCTGGTACGAGGCGCGCAAGCGCGCCCTGCTGATGGCGTCGCTCGACCGGCCGCGCTATGCGAAAGCCTGGGAGACCGGCTGCGCCAACGGCGTGCTGACGCGGGCGCTGGCCGGACGCTGCGGCGCCCTGCTGGCCACCGACCTGCATCCGCGGGCGGTCCGGGAGGCGCGCCGCCAATGCGGCGACCTGGCGCACGTGGAGATCGCGCAGATGGAGCATCCGCGGCAGTGGCCGCCCGGACGCTTCGACCTGGTGGTGGTCGGCGAGATCGGCTATTACCTTGCGCCGGACGGACTGCGGGAATTCGCGCGGCGGCTGCGCGGCAGCCTGGCGCCGGGCGCGCTGCTGGTGGCCTGCCACTGGCGCGCGGATTTCGACGGACGCCGCAGCAGCACGGACGAGGTCCATGCCTGCCTGGGGGCATTGCCCGGGATGGCGCGGGTTTTCATGCACGACGAGGCCGATTTCCTGCTCGAAGGCTGGAGCAACGATCCGCACACGCCCGCGCAACGCGAGGGCCTGCGGTGATCGGAGTGCTGGTGCCGGCGCACGACGAGGAGGCATTGATCGGCGACTGCCTGCGTGCGATCCGGGCCGCCACGCGCTGCCCGGCCCTGCGCGGCGAAGCCGTGCAGGTGGTCGTTGCGCTGGATGGCTGCAGCGACGGCACGGCGGCGATCTGCGCGGACATGGGCGTCGACGTGGTGGAGCTGCAGGCGCGCAACGTCGGTCGCGCCCGCGCGGCCGCGGCGGACTGGCTGCTTGCACGG
>JAEXTE010000190.1 GCA_023453655.1 Pseudomonadota bacterium | reverse complement strand
CCCGTGCACAAGGCCACGATCAACCTCGGCGGGATCCCGTACACCGGCACCACCGAGCTGCTGGCCACCCAGGCTGGTTGCGACGTGGTGATGATGCTCGCCAACGACGTGGTCCGGGTCGCGCTGGTCACCACCCACCTGCCCCTGCGCGACGTGCCCGGCGCGATCACGCCGTCTGCGCTGGAACGGGTGCTGCGCATCCTGCACCGCGCCATGCACCGCGACTTCGGCATCGCCGCGCCGCGCATCGCCGTGCTCGGCCTGAACCCGCACGCGGGCGAATCCGGACACCTTGGCCGCGAGGAGATCGAGGTGATCGCCCCGCTGCTGGCGCGCCTGCAGGCCGAGGGCATGGCGCTGCAGGGGCCGCTGCCCGCCGACACCGCGTTCCTCCCCGCCCGCCTGCGCGAAGTGGACGCCGTGCTGGCGATGTACCACGACCAGGGACTGCAGGTGCTCAAGTACAGCGGCTTCGAGCGCGCGGTGAACCTGACCCTGGGACTGCCTTGGCCACGCGTGGCCGTCGATCACGGAACGGCCTTCGACCTGGCCGGCACCGGCCGCGCCGATCCGACCAGTCTTTTCGCCGCCATCGAGACCTGCGCGCGACTGGCAAGGCGCGAGGCAGGCTGAGTTTCCGCGCGGCGCCCTGTTTCCGCCGCCCCATCGTCTACCCTTTGCAGCGACGCCGCGGACCGGGTCCGCCGCAGGATTTCCCGCCATGCCCCCGACAGCACAAGACGCCACCATTCCCCGTCCCGCCACGCAGGACATCGACTGGAACGACTTCCTCAAGGTCGAGCTGCGCGTCGGTCGCGTGCTCTCGGCCCGCGCGTTCCCGGAAGCGCGCAAGCCGGCCTATGTGCTCGAGGTGGATTTCGGCCCGGACATCGGCGTGCGCAAGTCCAGCGCGCAGATCACAGCCCTGTACGAGGCGGATGCGCTGGTCGGGCGCCTGGTGGTCGGCGTGGTCAACTTCCCGCCCAAACAGGTCGGGCCGCTGATGTCGCAATGCCTGGTCACCGGTTTTCACGACGCCGAAGGGCGGGTCGCGCTGTGCGTGCCCGACCGCGATGTCCCGCTCGGGACGCGCCTCCTGTGAGCGGCTTCAGCCAACCGGCCAAGAAGTCGCTCGGCCAGCACTTCCTGCACGAGCGCGGCGTGGTCGACAAGATCATCCTGGCGGTGGACCCGAAACCGGGCGACCGCCTGGTCGAGATCGGGCCCGGCCAGGGGGCGATGACCTTCCCACTGCTGCAGCGCCACGGCAGCCTGACCGCGATCGAATTCGACCGCGACCTGCTCGCCCCGCTGGCCGAAGCCGCACGCGCCCACGGCGCACTGGACCTGGTGCACGCCAACGTCCTGGACGTGGACTTCACCGCACTGGCCGGAGGCAGCCCGATCCGCCTGGTCGGCAACCTGCCCTACAACCTGTCTTCGCCGATCCTGTTCCATGCCCTGGAGCACGCCGCGGCCATCCGCGACATGCACTTCATGCTGCAGAAGGAGGTGGTCGACCGCATGGCGGCCGCTCCCGGCAGCAAGGTTTACGGCCGACTGAGCGTCATGCTCCAGGCCTGGTGCAAGGTGACGGCGCTGTTCACGGTCGGTCCGGGCGCGTTCCGCCCGCCGCCGAAGGTGGATTCGGCCGTCGTGCGGCTGGTGCCGAGGCCGCCTGGCACGATCGGTATCGACGATCCGTCGCGCTTCGCGGCCATCGTCCGCGACGCCTTCGGCCAGCGTCGCAAGACCCTGCGCAATGCCCTGTCCACGCAGTGCGACGAGGCGAGCATCCGCGGCGCCGGGATCGACCCGCAAGCGCGGGCCGAGCAGCTGGCCGTGGCCGATTTCGTGCGCCTGGCAAACCACGCCGGAGCCGCCGCCCGGGCGGAGACGTAGTCGAACCGTTCACGGCAAGCGCATACACTGGACACATGAGCCGCAACGCCGACTACAGCCTGGAGATCCAGATCGCGACCCAGTTCCTCGACGAGGAATCGGAGCCCGAGGACGACCGCTACGTCTTCGCCTACACGATCCGGATCCGCAACCTCGGCCGGCTGCCGGCGCAGCTGGTGGCCCGCCACTGGATCATCACCGACGCCAACGGCCGCACCGAGGAAGTCCGCGGCGACGGCGTGGTGGGCGAGCAGCCGCGGCTGGAGCCCGGCGAGCAGTTCGTCTATACCTCCGGCGCCACCCTGCCTACCGCGGTCGGCACCATGGAAGGCAGCTACGACATGGTCGGCGACGACGGCACCCGCTTCGACGCGCCGATCCCGCCCTTCACCCTGGCCGTGCCGCGCACGCTGCACTGAGCGCGCATGGCCGTCTGGGCGATCGGAGACCTGCAGGGCTGCTATGGCCCGACCCAGCGCCTGCTGGAGAAGATCCGCTTCGACCCGGCCCGCGACCGGCTGTGGTTCTGCGGCGACCTGGTCAACCGCGGCGGCGAGTCGCTGCAGACGCTGCGGCTGGTGCACTCGCTGCGCGAGAACGTGGTCAGCGTGCTCGGCAACCACGACCTGTCGCTGCTGGCCATCGCCGAGCGCAGCCGGCCCGAGCAGCGCAAGGTCAAGCCGGACCTGCAGTCGGTGCTGTTCGCCGACGACCGCGACGTCCTGCTCGACTGGTTGCGCCAGCAGCCGCTGGTCCACGTCGACCGCGACCTGGGCTGGCTGATGGTGCATGCGGGGCTCGCCCCCAAGTGGACCACCGCGATCGCCGAGCAGCACGCCCGCGAAGTCGAACGCAAGCTGCGCGGGCCCGAGGCGCGCAAGATGCTGCGCAACATGTACGGCGACCAGCCGGTCTGGTCGCCGCGCCTGCGCGGCACCGACCGAGACCGCGCGATCATCAACGTGTTCACGCGCATGCGCTACTGCTCGCCGCGAGGGCGCATCGCGTTCGAGGAGAAGGGTGCGCCGGGCACGCAGCAGCCTGGCCTGTACCCATGGTACGAAGTGCCCGGGCGGGTCGAGCGCGACCTCAGGATCGTCTGCGGACACTGGTCGGCGCTGGGCCTGTTCATCGGCCACGGCGTGCACGCGCTCGACACCGGCGCGGTCTGGGGCGGCACGCTCACCGCGCTGCAGCTCGATGCGGAAGGACTGAACATCGTGCAGGTGCCGGGCCGCGACGCACCGGCGAACGCCCGCCACGGCGACTGACGCTTCAGGCGGCGGACACGAGCGGACCGGCCGGGCCGACCCGCTGGTAGTCGACGAATTCGAATGCGAATGCGTGTCGCGCGTCGGCCTCATGCCGCTCGCGCGCGATCGGCTGCCAGTGCGCGGGGTCGAATCGCGGGAACCAGGCGTCGGCACCCGCCACTGCCGTGTCGACATGCGTGACATGCAGCCGGACGGCCCGCGGCAGCGCGAGGGCATACACCTCGCCACCGCCGATCACGCACAGCTCCTGCGCCCCCTGGGCGGCGGCCTGCCGCAAGGCCTCGTCCAGCGACGGCACCGCCCGCATGCCGTCGTACGGCACCCGCCCCTGTCGCGTCAGCACCATGTTCAGCCGCCCCGGCAGGGCACGCCCCAGCGATTCGGCGGTGCGGCGCCCCATCAGGATCGGCTTGCCGAGGGTGAGCGACTTGAAGCGCTTGAGATCGTCGGGCAGGTGCCAGGGCAGCGCATTGCCCTTGCCGATCGCGTACGCCCGATCGAACGCCACGACCAGGACGACGCGCGGCCCCGCGTGGACGCCCGCCTGCTCCGCGCTCACACCGCCACCGGCGCCTTGATGGCCGGATGCGGGTCGTAGCCTTCGATCGCGATGTCGTCGTAGCCGAAGGCGAACAGGTCGGTGACCTCGGGGTTGAGCCGCAGCCTCGGCAGCGGCCGCGGCTCGCGCGCCAGCTGCTGCCGCGCCTGCTCGAAGTGGTTCGAGTACAGGTGGGCATCGCCGAGCGTGTGCACGAAATCGCCGACCCCCAGTCCCGTGGCCTGCGCCACCATGTGGGTCAGCAGCGCGTAGCTGGCGATGTTGAACGGCACACCCAGGAAGATG
>JAEXTE010000066.1 GCA_023453655.1 Pseudomonadota bacterium | reverse complement strand
CGATCAGTTCGGTGAGCAGGTCGATGCCGGGCTGGCGCAGCGCCACGAAGCGGTAGGGCGGCGCAAGGTCCAGCGCCAGCGACGGCTGCTGCAGCAGCAGCGAGATCGCGCCGCGCACCAGGCTGCGCTTGGGTGGCGCCAGCGGCTGGCTGCCCTGGCGACGCAGGGGCGCCCGCGTCTCGGCAGGCGGCTGGCGAGCGCCCACGCCGGTCAGTTCGGTCAGTCGCTGCTGCATCAGGTCGCCGAAGGCGCCGTCGGGGATCTGCGCCAGCAGCGGCCTGGCGCGTTCGGCCAGGCGCGCCTTGCCGTCGAGCGAACCCAGCGACACGCCCACCGACAGCGTGTCGAAGAAGAACTGCGACAGGGGCGTGGCCTGCTGCAGGCGCGCATCGAAGCCGGCGGCGCCCTCGCGGCGCACGATGCTGTCCGGGTCCTCGCCCTCCGGCAGGAACAGGAAGAAAGCCTGGCGGCCGTCGCGCATGCGTGGCAGCACCGATTCCACCGCCTTCCACGCCGCGCCGCGTCCGGCGCGGTCGCCGTCGAAGCAGAAGTACACGTCCGGCGCGTTGCGAAACAGCAGTTCGGCGTGGTCCGGCGTGGTCGCGGTGCCCAGCGTGGCCACGGCCTGGGTGACGCCATGCTCGAACAGCGCGATCACGTCCATGTAGCCTTCCACCACCACCAGCCGATCGATCTTCTGGTTGGCCTGGCGCACCTGCCACAGGCCGTAGAGCTCGCGGCCCTTGTGGAACAGCGGGGTCTCTGGCGAATTGAGGTACTTGGGACCGTCGTCCTTGCCCAGCACCCGCCCACCGAAGGCGATCACGCGGCCACGCCGGTCGAGGATGGGGAACATCACCCGGTCGCGGAACTTGTCGTAGACGTGGCCGCGGTCGTTCTTCGACAGCATGCCGCCGCGCTCGAGCAGCTGCAGCCGGCGTGGGTCCGTGCCCAGCGCGTCCTTCAGCGCCGAGAATCCCTCCGGCGCGTAGCCGATGCCGAACTGCGCGCGCACCGCCTCGCCCACGCCCCGGCCGTCGAGGTAGGCGCGGGCCCTGTCGCTGCCGGCCAGCTGGCGCTGGTAGTAGCGCGAGGCCGCCTCGAGCGCGTTGAACAGGTCCTGGGTGTCGGGATTGGCGTTGCGCTGCTGGGTCTCGCGCGGCACCTCCATGCCGGCCTGGCGGGCGAGCTCGTCGACCGCGTCGAGGAACTCCAGCCGCTCGTACTGCATGAGGAAGGAGATCGCGGTGCCGTGCGCGCCGCAGCCGAAGCAGTGGTAGAACTGCTTGGTCGGCGAGACCGTGAACGAGGGCGAGCGTTCGTCGTGGAAGGGGCAGCGCGCCGAATACTCCTTGCCCTGGCGCTTGAGCGGCACGCGCGCGCCCACCACCTCGACGATATCCGTCCTGGCGAGCAGGTCATCGATGAAGGCGTCGGGGATGCGGGCCATCCGGCTAGTGTAAGACGCGTCCCGCGTTCCGGCCGGCGGCCACGTCCGCGTCTCCCCGGGATGCCCGACGGCGACGCGCCGGGATCCGGCGCTACAGCGTCCCGGCCGGCGCCGGACGCGGCCGCTCCGCCTCGGGCCGGTGGTTGGCCCGTTCGTCGATCACGGCGGTCAGCAGCGCGCCGATGAAGAACACCACCCCGCCGTAGTAGATCCACACCAGCAGCAGCACCAGGGCGCCCATCGAGCCGTAGGCGCTGCCCGGCGCGGCCTGGGCCAGGTACAGCCCGATCGCCCAGCGCCCGATCGCGAACAGGCCGGCGGTGATCGCGCCGCCCAGGAAGGCCTGCGGCCAGGCCACGCGGCGGTCGGGCAGGTAGTGGTAGAGGAAGGCGAAGGTGATCACGTAGATCAGGAAGGTCACGGTGTAGCCCACGGCCGGCAGCAGCGAGGGCAGGCGCGCGAACGCGACCTGCAGCGCGGTGGTCGCCACCATCGAGATGATCAGCAGGAAGCCGATGGCCAGCACCACGCCGAGCGAGAACACGCGCTTGCGCAGCCAGGCCACCAGGCCGGTGAAGCGCTGCGCCTCGCTGCGGAAGATCAGGTTGAGCGCGCCCTGCAGCTGGGCGAAGACGACCGTGGCGCCGACGAACAGCAGGATCGTGCTCCAGATGCCGGCCAGGGAACCGATGTCGGGCTGGTCGGTGGCGTTGCGGATCACGGTCTGGGCGACGGCGGCCGAACCCGGCCCGGCCAGTTCGCCCACCTGGTCGATCAGCGACTGCTGCGCCGGCGGGTACAGCGAGGCGGTGATCCACAGCAGCAGCACCAGCAGCGGCGCCAGCGACAGCAGCGCGTAGAACGCCAGCGATGCGGCCTGGGTCATCAGCCCGGCCTCGACGAAGCGCTGCAGCAGTGCGCCGGCCAGGCTCTGCTGGAAGCGTCCGGTCAGCTGCTCGATCCTGTCCTTCGCCTTTTGCATGCCCGCGATGATCGCCCGGGCGCCGTGGACCGCGCGTCAGCGCGTCGGGGCGGTCTCCAGCCGGGCCAGTGCGCTTCCCAGCGCCTGGAAGGCCTGCTCGGCCTGGGCCAGTTCCCCGAACCGCTCGGCGCAGGCGACCACGACCGTCGCGCCGCTGCGGCCACGCCCGGCGTCGAGGATGCCGACATTGCAGGCGCGCCCGAGCTGGGTGCCGGTCTTCTGCGCGAAATCGCTGCCCTCCGGCAGCCCGGCGACGATGCGGCGATCGCCGGTGGTGATCGCGCGCATGTGCGAGAGCAGCAGGCCGGTACTCTCCGCGGAGAGCAGTTCGCCGGCCGCCAGCCGCTCGAGCAGTCGCGCGAACGCACTGAGCGTGGCCGAGTTGTTGCCGCCCTGGTAGTAGGCCTCGAAGGCGTGCTCGATCGATTCGGCGCGCAGCTCGGAACGCTGTACGCCCAGCGCCTGCGCCAGCGCCTGCAGACGCGGTTCGCCGGCCTCGGCGTTGCGCAGCGCCACGATCTGCAGGTTGTCCAGGTCCGCCACGCCCGGGTGCAGCGGGGCGTAGGCGTCGTAGCGCACCTGCAGGATCGTGGTCAGCGGGCCAAAACCTTCGCCTACCCACTCCCGGATGCGGGCGTTGAGGTGATCCTCGCCCAGGTGCCGGATCAGCATGTCGGTGGCGGTGCTGTCGCTGTCGCGCAGCGACTTCTCCAGCAGCGTGGCGAGGCTGAAGCGCGTGCCCGGTTCCTGCTGGAGCATGTCGCCGGACCCGTCGACGAAGTCGCTGCGCCGCAGCTCCAGTGCGTCGTCGAGCGACATCCGGCCCGCGTCCACCGCCTCGAGCACGGCCACCGCCACCGGAACCTTGACCGTGGACGAGAGGTACCAGGCCCGGCCGTTGCCGCGATCCAGGGTGCCGGCCTGCGGGCCGAAGCGCGAGACGTAAACCCCGAACTCGCCTGGCATGGCCGCGTCGATGCGGTCGATCTCCTCGTCCAGCGCGTCCACCCAGGCCGGCGTCCGCGCATCGGCCTGCTGCTGCTCGACCGGCCCGTCCGGCTCGCCGCGGCAGGCGCCCAGCGCCAGGGCGGCGAGCAGCGGAATGACGGGCAGCAGTCGCGGCATATGCGTCATGGGGTCGGGACAGGTGAGACGGTCGGGCGCGGCGGCGCCTGCCTGAATACCCCGGAGGCGGTGATGGCTGCGGCAACATCGCGCAGCGCACGCTCGCCGGCGGCGGTGCCGGTGCCGCGGGTGCAGGCGGCGATGACGACGCGTGCAGGCACGCCATCCCCCCCGGCCGCGGGCACGGTGGCGATGCCCAGGTCGCAGCTGCGGCGGTGCTGGGTGCCGGTCTTGTGTTCGAAGCGCGTGCCGGGCGGAAGGCCGGCGCGCAGGCGGCGGTGTCCGGTCTGCACGCGCGCCATCAGGTCGAGCAGGTACACGGTCTGCTCCGGCGGCAGGGCGCGGCCGTCCGACAGGGCCGCCAGCATGCGGCCGTACTCGACCAGGCTGGCGCTGTTCACGTGGCTGGCGTAATAGCCTTCGAACGCCGCATCCAGGCTGTCCGTGCGCAGCTGCTCCGGCGCGAGCGACAGCCGCCGGGCGAAGGTGCGCACGCGCGCCTGCCCGGCGCCGCTGGCGTGGATGGCGAGCAGGTCGGCCGAGGCCAGGCGCGAGGCGGCCGGATGCAGCTGCGCGTAGGCCAGCCGGCGCACGTCGGCGAGCGTGGTGATGCGCAGGTCCGGCGCGCCGCTGAGCTCGGCGGCGACGGCGTTGACCCGGTCAATGCCCACGCTGCGGATCAGGAGGTCGCTGGCGGTGTTGTCGCTGTGCACGATCATCTGCTCGAGCAGCCACGACACGCGCAGGCGCGCGCCCGGACGCTGGGCATTGGTGGGGCCGGCGCCATCGACGTAGTCGTCCTCGTGCAGGGTCACGCGCGTGTCCAGCGACAGCGTCCCCGCCGCGACCGCGCGCAGGACCGCGATCGCCACCGGCACCTTGATGCCCGAGGCGAGGTACCAGGGCTCGTCGGCGCGGTAGGAAAACGATTCGTCGCGGTCGAGGTGGCGCACGTAGACGCCGATGTCGCCGGGGTGGCGCGCATCCACCCGCTCGAGCGCGGCCTGCAGCGCAGCGCTCCAGCCGGGAACCGGAAGCGCCCGCCGGGCGGCCTGCGGCTGGGCGTGGAAGGGGGCGGCGACCGCGGCCGCCAGGGCCGCAGCCAGCGCGAGGATGGGGAGCGTCTTCATCGCCGCCCGAGTCTGGCGTGAGCGCCCGCCATCGCCGCTGAATATCAGCCGCTGGCGGACGGCCGGGTTGGCGTGCGTGCAGGCTGGCGCCACGGCAACGGCAGGCGCTTCCAGATCCAGATCCAGAGCGCGGTGGCCGCGACCAGCAGCAACGACATCTGCAGCGCGTGCGTGTACGACACCGCCTGGTACCAGCCGAAGCTGTTGCGCCAGAGCAGGAAGATCACGCTGATGTGCACGATGAACGCCATCAGCGCATCGGTGCCGACCACGGCCACCGGCCGCAGCAGTCGCGCCAGCGGGTTGCCACCGGCGATGCACAACGCCAGCAACGCCAGCGCGCCGCCCACGCTGAACAGCGAGAACAGCAGGCCGGGCGGATGCTTGCTGTCGTTGCGGCCGATCGCGACCAGCGCCGCGTCCAGATCGTCGGCGCGCAGCGCGAACCAAGCCAGCAGCGCGCAGGCGGCGAGTGCGATGCCGCCGGCCAGCAGCAGCCGCTTCGCGGTGGTGGCGTGGCAGCGCAGCAGCAGCCCGCCAATGAGCGTGCCCGCCAGCACCAGCGGCAGGCGCGAGAGCTGTCCCCAGGTGTAGTAGTCCGGATGCTCGACGAAGATCGCCTTCAGCTGTGGCACGCCGCCGAAGCCGGCGTTGCCCAGCAGCCACCACGACAGCCAGAGCACCGGCAGCGGACTCAGCCAGCGCAGCCAGGCCGGCATCTTCGCCCACAGCGGCAGCATCCACGGGATCCACAGCAGGGCGATGGCGTAGAAGCCGAGGATCTCCACGAACGACGGGAAGTCGCGGTACAGCAGCGTATCGGCGATCTGTACCGGCTCGCGCTCCCACAGCTCCACCACGGTCAGCAGCTTGTACCAGAGCAGCACCAGCAGGCCGCGGCGCAGCAGGCGATTGCGGCGTCGCGGCCAGTCCGGCGCGCCGGACTTCGGGACGAACGCGACCGCCAGCGCCATCCCGATCACGATGAAGAACAGCGAGGACGAGAACTTGGTGAGCGCGTGCACTGGCACCTGGCCCCAGTCGGGGAAGTCGCTGTAGGGCATCAGCCCGTTGGTGCCGTGGGCGACGATCATCAGGCACACGGCGATGCCGCGCGCCAGGTCGATCGCGTCGATCCGACCGTCAGCGGTCCGTGCGAGGCTGCTGGCTGTGCCGCCGGTTTCGCGCACCACGGCGGTTGCCGGGTCGGTGCGCATCCCGGAGCTCCTGTGTCGGCAAAGCCCGGATTCCAGCAGGGGCCTCGTGACGGTCCGGTCAGCGGTCCGGTACGGCCTCGCCCGCCAGCTGGCGCAGGGCTTCGCCGGCGACGCGCTGCGTGGTCCAGCCGTCCATGCCCACCGCGCCCAGGCGGCGGTAGAAGCCGATGGCAGGTGCGTTCCAGTCCAGCACCGACCACTCGAACCGGCCGCAGCCGCGCTCGAGCGCCAGCCGGGCGAGATGCTTCATCAGTCGCGCGCCCACGCCCAGGCCGCGGTAGGCCGGCTGCACGAACAGGTCTTCCAGATACAGGCCGGGACGGGCAAGGAAGGTCGAATAGTTGTGGAAGAACAGGGCGAAGCCGGCGGTGGCGCCGTCCACCTCGGCCATCACCACTTCCGCGGCGGGCCGTTCGCCGAACAGCGTGGCGGTCAACGCGTCCTCGTCGGCCTCGACCTCGTGGCCAAGGCGCTCGTACTCGGCCAGCGCGCGGATCAGGCCCAGGATGGCAGGCACGTCGGCCGCCTGCGCGTGGCGCAGGACGATGTCGGGGGTGTGCGGCATGGCCGCGATTGTGCGCCAGGCGCAGGCCCGGGACGACTGCGCGGCCCCGGGGGGGACGGGACGCCAGGCGGCGCGCCGCGGACCTCAGCCGGTCAGCTTCTGCTTGACCAGCTTCGACACCCGGCCCATGTCGGCCTGGCCGGCCAGCTGCGGCTTGAGCACGCCCATCAGCTTGCCCATGTCGGCGGGGCCGCTGGCGCCGGTGCTGGCGATGGCCGCGTCGATGGCGGCGGCGATCTCGGCCTCGCCGAGCTTGGCCGGCAGGTAGGCCTCGATCACCACGATCTCGGCGCGCTCCACCGCGGCCAGGTCCTCGCGACCGGCGCCCTCGTACTGGCTCACCGAGTCCTTGCGCTGCTTGACCATCTTCTCCAGCACGGCCAGCACCGCGGCGTCGTCGAGCTCGACGCGCTCGTCGACCTCCTTCTGCTTGATCGCGGCGTTGATCAGCCGGATCACGCCGAGGCGATCCTTCTCGCCGGCCTTCATCGCGGCCTTCATGTCATCGGTGAGCTGCTGCTTGAGGGTCATGAGGGGCAACCAGTCGGTGGGACGGGGAACGGCGCGCCGGGGCGGGCCGGACCTATAAACACAAAAAGCCGGCGACGCTCGCGCGTGCCGGCTTCTTGCGAAGCGACGCGGCTCAGTACAGGCGCTGGCGCTTGGTGACGTCGCGCGAGACGCGACGCGCCTGGCGCTTCACCGCGGCGGCCGCCTTGCGCTTGCGCTCCTGGGTCGGCTTCTCGTAGAACTCGCGCTTGCGGGTCTCGGCCAGGACGCCGGCCTTCTCGCAGGTGCGCTTGAAGCGGCGCAGGGCAAACTCGAACGGCTCGTTTTCGCGGACTTTGACGCTGGGCATAGGAATCTCTGGTGTCTGGGAAGTCCGGCCGACAGCGGGCCGGTCTCTGCGAAGGACTCGCACCTCCCGGCCCGGACGGCCAGGGGAGCCGCGTATGATAGCCGCTGGCATTGCAACGGCGCAACCGGCGCCCATCTCCCCCGCATGAAGGTCCTGGGCATCGAATCGAGCTGCGACGAGACCGGCGTGGCCGTCTACGACACCGGCCTGCCCGGCGCGGCGGGCCTGCGGGCGCACGCGGTCTACAGCCAGATCGCCCTGCACGCCGAGTATGGCGGGGTAGTGCCCGAACTGGCCAGCCGCGACCACGTGCGCAAGCTGCTGCCGCTGGTGCGCCAGACCCTGGCCGAGGCCGGGCTGGGTGTTGGCGAGATCGACGGGGTGGCCTACACCGCGGGCCCCGGCCTGGTCGGGGCGCTGCTGGTCGGGGCCGGGGTGGCCCGGTCGCTGGCCTGGGCGCTGGACGTGCCGGCCGTGGCGGTGCACCACATGGAGGGCCACCTGCTGGCCCCGCTGATGGAGGACGACCCGCCGCAGCCGCCGTTCGTGGCCCTGCTGGTCTCGGGCGGGCACACCCAGCTGGTGGCCGTGGACGGCATCGGCCGCTACCGCCTGCTGGGGGAGACCCTGGACGACGCCGCGGGCGAGGCCTTCGACAAGACCGCCAAGCTGATGGGCCTGCCCTACCCGGGCGGGCCGCAGCTGGCCGCGCTGGCCGAGCAGGGCACGCCGGGCGCGTACCGCTTCTCGCGGCCGATGACCGATCGTCCGGGCCTGGACTTCAGCTTCAGCGGGCTCAAGACCCAGGTGCTGCTGGCCTGGCAGCAGTCCGACCGGTCCGACCAGACCCGCGCCGACATCGCCCGCGGCTTCGAGGACGCGGTGGTCGAGACCCTGGCGATCAAGTGCCAGCGCGCGCTGGACGCGGCCGGCAGCGACGTGATCGTGGTGTCCGGCGGCGTCGGCGCCAACCGGCGCCTGCGTGCCCGCCTGCAGGAGATGGCGGCCGCGCGCGGCGGCCGCGCCTGCTTCCCGCGCCCGGCGCTGTGCACCGACAACGGCGCGATGATCGCCTTCGCCGGCGCGCTGCGCCTGGCCGCCGGCCAGCACGATGGCCCCGCGGTGCACGTGACGCCGCGCTGGGA
>JAEXTE010000131.1 GCA_023453655.1 Pseudomonadota bacterium | reverse complement strand
GCCTTGATCATCAGCGGAAAGCCGATGCGCGCCGCCTCGCGGGCGAGCAGGTCGGGCGACTGGTCCTCGCCTGTGTAGCCGGGCACCACCGGCACGCCGGCGGCCTGCATCAGCTCCTTGGCGCCGGCCTTGCTGCCCATCCTGCGCATGGACGCGGCCGGGGGTCCGATGAAGACCAGGCCGGCGGCGTCCACCGCGTCGGCGAACTCGGCGTTCTCGCTGAGGAAGCCGTAGCCCGGGTGGATGGCCTGCGCGCCGGACCGCAGCGCCGCTTCGATGATCGTTTCGCCGCGCAGGTAGCTCTCGGCCGGACGCGGTCCACCGATCGGATACGCTTCGTCGGCCAGGCGCACGTGCTGGGCGTCGGCGTCCGCCTCCGAGAACACCGCGACGGTGCGGATGCCGAGCCGGCGTGCGGTACGGATGACGCGGCAGGCGATTTCGCCGCGGTTGGCGATCAGGATCGTCTGGAACATCAGCGGGAGGCATCCTCGGGGAGGTGGCAGACGGCTTCGATGTTGTGGCCGTCGGGATCGACCACGAATGCGCCGTAGTAGTCGGCGTGGTAGTGCGGACGCAGGCCGGGCGCGCCGTTGTCGCGGCCGCCGGCGGCGAGCGCGGCCGCATGGAAGGCGTCGACGGCGGCGCGGCTGGCGGCGGTGAAGGCGAAGTGCGCGGCGCCGCTCGGCATGACGCCATCGGTGCCCGCGCCGATCCAGAAGTGCGGGCGCTCTGGCGGGCCGAAACCGCAGCCCTGGTAGCTGCCGCCGGTCTCGGCGGCGGTCAGCTCCATCACCACCGCGAAGCCCAGCGGCGCCAGGGCGCGCTCGTAGAACGCGCGGCTGCGTGCGTAGTCGGCCACGCGCAGGCCAAGATGGTCGAGCATGCCTCAGTCCTCCCGCGCCCAGGCAGGCGTGCGCTTGTCGAGGAAAGCGCCGAGGCCTTCCTGGCCCTCGGCCGAGACGCGCAACGCGGCGATCAGGGCGGCATTGGACTGGTCGAGCCGGTCGCGGTCGGGCTGCAGGGCGACCTCGCGCACCAGGCGCTTGGCCGCGGCCGACGCGGCCGGCCCGGCCCTGAGCAGCAGGGCGAGCTGGCGATCCACCGCGGCGTCCAGCGCATCGGCCTCGACCACTTCGTGCAGCAGGCCCATGCGCAGCGCCTGCGCGGCATCGAACATCTCGGCCGTGGCGAACCAGCGTCGCGCCTGCCGTGGCCCGATCGCGGCGACGACGTAGGGCGAGATCACCGCCGGCAGCAGGCCGAGGCGGCTTTCGGTCAGGCCGAATTTGGCCCCGGGCACGCCGATGGCGACGTCGCAGCAGGCCACCAGGCCCACGCCGCCGCCGAAGGCCGCGCCGTGGACGCGGGCGATGGTGGGCTTCGGCAGTTCGTCGAGCGTACGCATCAGGCGGGCCAGCGCCAGGGCATCCTCCCGGTTCTCGGCTTCGCCTGCGGCGGCCATGCCGCGCATCCAGTTGAGGTCCGCGCCGGCGGAGAACGAAGTGCCCGCGCCTTCCAGCACCACCACGCGCACGGCGGGATCGGTGGCAGCGTCCTCGAGCGCAGCGGTCAGGCGGGCGATCAGCGCGGCATCGAAGGCGTTGTGCAGCTCCGGCCGCTCCAGGCGCAGCCGCAGCACGGCCCCGATGCGGTGGGTCGACAGCGGTTCGGTCATGGCGTCGTGCGGATGGTCGGCGGCCCCGCATCATAGCCGCCCGAGTCGCCCCGCTTTGCTCCCACCCGGACCCAAGGAGAAGTGCCGGGGGAGGGACCTGCCGCAAGCGCACCCGCCCGCCGATCTCTGCCGTCGTCCGAAAAAGACCCGCACCTGCCTGCGGCTTGCGCTAAACTGGACGAGACGCATTCTCATTCCCCATCCATGCTCCCACGCCGCCTGCTGGCGACGCTGCTGCTCAGCGTTGCCCAGATCTGCACCTGTGCCTTCGCTTCGGACACTTCGGTCGCCACCACCTGGCGCCTGCTCGACTACATCGCGGTGGACTACCGCGAAGCTGTCGCCGACGGCGAGGTGGTCAACCAGCTCGAGTACGACGAGATGCTGGAGTTCTCGGCCACTGCGGCCAGCGCCATCGCGGCCCTGCCGGACACGCCGCAGGCGGCGCAGCTGCAGCGCGACGCGCAGGCCCTGCAGCAGGCGATCGCCGACAAGGCCGCGCCCGATCGCATCGCCGCGCAGGCGCGTGGCCTCGCGGCTTTGCTGGTGCAGGCGCATCCGATTCCGCTGCTGCCGGCGGGTCCGCCCCAGCATGCGCGCGGCGAGTCGCTGTACGCGCAGCTGTGCGCCAACTGCCACGGCGCCGGCGGGGCGGGCGATGGCCCGGCCGGGGCCGGACTGGATCCGCCGCCGATCGATTTCACCGACCGCGAGCGCGCCGACGAGCGCAGCGTATTCGCGCTCTACCAGGTGATCGAGCAGGGCCTGGAAGGCACCTCGATGGTGAGCTACCGCGGCCTGCCCGCCGAAGACCTCTGGGCGCTGGCCACCTACACCGGTTCGCTCGCCTATCCCGAATCGCTGTCCGCCCGCGGCAAGTCCCTGCTGGAAGGCGACGACGCGCTGCGCGCGCGCTTCGACCTCGAACGCTATGTCGGCCAGACGCCGGCCGATCTGGCGAAGGAACTGGGTTCGGCCGAGGACGCGGCGGCGATCGTCGCCTACCTGCGCCGCCATCCGGAGGCCACCCGGACGCAGCAGCTCGAATCGGCCCTGGCCACCTCGCGCGGACGCCTGCGCGAGGCCATGGCCGCCTACCGCGAAGGCGACGGCAAGCGCGCGCGCGACCTCGCGCTGTCGGCCTACCTCGACGGCTTCGAGCCGGTCGAACCACTGCTCGCCGCGCGCGACAAACCGCTGATGGTGCGCATCGAAACGGCGATGGCCCAGCTGCGCTCCGGACTGGCGGCCAATGCCGACGCCGACGCGCTGCAGGCCCAGGTCGACCGGCTCGACGGCCTGTTCGCCGAGGCCGAGCAGGTGCTGGGCCAGGATCGCACCTCGGCCACCGCCAGCTTCGTGGCTGCGTTCACCATCCTGCTGCGCGAGGGCCTGGAGGCGTTGCTGATCGTGATCGCGATCGTCGCGCTGCTGCGCAAGGCCGAACGCACCGAGATGCTGCCCTGGGTGCACGGCGGCTGGCTGGCGGCGCTGGCGGCGGGCCTGGCGACCTGGGCGCTGGCGACCTGGGTGATCACCATCAGCGGCGCCAGCCGCGAACTGTCCGAGGGCTTCGGCTCGCTGCTGGCGGCCGTCGTGCTGGTCTGGGTCGGCGTGTGGATGCACGGCAAGAGCCAGGCCGACGCGTGGCAGCGCTACGTGCGCGAGCGCCTGGGCCATGCGCTTGGACGCTCTTCGGGAATTTTCCTGCTGGGCCTGGTGTTCGTGGTGGTCTACCGCGAGGTGTTCGAGACCATCCTGTTCTATGCCGCGATCTGGAACCAGGGCAGCCAGGCCAGCGTGGTCGCCGGCGGCGCCACCGCCGCGCTGGCGCTGGTGGCGATCGGCTGGGCGATGATGCGCTACAGCCGCACGCTGCCGATCGGCCAGTTCTTCCGCTACAGCGCGCTGCTGATCGCCGTGCTGGCGGTGGTGCTGATCGGCAAGGCGGTCTCGGCGCTGCAGGAGGCCGGCTACCTGCCGGTGAGCTGGCTCGACGGCTGGCCGCGCGTCGAACTGCTGGGCCTGTACCCGACGCTGGAAGGCGTGGCCGCGCAGCTGCTGGTGGCGGCGATCGTGGTGGCCGGGTTCGCACTGGCGGGGCGGTCGGCGCGGAAGCTGGCGCAGGCCTGATCCGCATCGGCGCGGGGGCGGCGGCGCAGGGCCGCCGGTTCCCGCCAAACGGCCTCAGCCGGCGGCCAGGCGCG
>JAEXTE010000129.1 GCA_023453655.1 Pseudomonadota bacterium | reverse complement strand
TCGCCGCGCTGCGCGAGGTGCGGCGGCGCCCGGACGCCTGGCGCGATCCGGTGGCGTGGTGGGTCGCCGGCGAGGTCGCGGTGGCCGTGGCGCTGGCCATCGTGGTGGTCGAGGCGCTGGGCTTCGGACATGCCTACTGGGCGGCGGTGACGGTGGTGGCCTGCATGCCGCGTCCGCACAGCCGGCACTTCGTGGTCAAGACCGGGCACCGCGTGGTGGGTACCGCCCTGGGCGTGCTGGTCGCCGGCGCGCTGCTGGGCCTGCAGCCGCCGGCGTGGGTGCTGGTGCTGGCGGTGGGCGCCCTGCAGTTCGCCACCGAGCTGTTCGTGGGCCGGGTGTACTGGCTGGGCAATGTCTTCATCACCCCGCTGGCGCTGACCGTCGGCTACCTCGCGCAGGTGTCGGCGCTGGCGCCGCTGCTGGTCGACCGCCTGGTCGACACCCTGATCGGCGGCCTGGTGCTGCTGGCGGTGGAGTTCGCCGGCCGGCCGATGGCACGGCGGCTGCTGCGCCATGCGGTGGTGGCGCCCATGCGCTGAGGCCGTGCACCGGCCGCGCACGAGTCGTACCATGCGCGCTTTCCGTGGGGTGGCGACGTCCGTGGACGCGCCGCTCCGTCGCTACATCAGGTCTCGCCGTCCATCGCACCGCGCGCGGCCGGGCCAGTCTGGAGAACCTGCCCATGGCTGCACCCGCACGCGCCACTCCGCCGGTCGAACCGTGGCGCGATGCGGCCGCGCAGCCCTTCGTCCGGATCGAAGGGGTCACCAAGACCTTCGGCAAGTTCTACGCCTGCGACGACATCTCGCTGGACATCTACCGCGGCGAGTTCTTCGCGCTGCTCGGAGGGTCCGGGTCGGGCAAGAGCACCCTGCTGCGGATCATGGCCGGCTTCGAGGCCCCCGACAAAGGCCGGGTGCTGATCGACGGCGTCGACGTGACCGCGCTGCCGCCCTACCAGCGGCCGGTCAACATGATGTTCCAGAGCTACGCGCTGTTCCCGCACATGAGCGTGGCCCAGAACGTCGCCTTCGGCCTGAAGCAGGACCGGCTGCCGGCCTCGGAGGTCGGCGAGCGCGTGCAGCAGATGCTGGACCTCGTCCAGCTCGGCCATCTCGGCAAGCGCAAGCCCGACCAGCTCTCCGGCGGCCAGCGCCAGCGCGTGGCCCTGGCGCGCGCGCTGGCCAAGCAGCCCAAGCTGCTGCTGCTCGACGAGCCGCTGGGCGCGCTCGACAAGCGCCTGCGCGAGCGCACCCAGTTCGAGCTGGTGAACATCCAGGAAAAGGTCGGCACCACCTTCATCATGGTCACCCACGACCAGGAGGAGGCGATGACGATGTCCTCGCGCATCGCGGTGATGGATGCCGGCCGCATCGTCCAGGTCTCCACCCCGGCGGCGCTGTACGAGTTCCCCGCCACGCGCTTCGTGGCCGAGTTCATCGGCGGCATCAACCTGTTCGAGGGCCGCGTGCTCTCGCACGATGCCGACGCCGGCCTCGTGCGCGTGCAGTGCGACCGGCTGGCCGAGCCGGTGCTGGCGCGGCATACCGATTTTCTTCCCGAGGGCACCGCGGTGAGCGTCGCGGTCCGCCCCGAGAAGATCGACGTGCACGAGCAGCGTCCGGCCGCCGACAACGTCGCGGTGGGCAAGGTGCGCGACATCGCCTACCTGGGCGACGTGTCGATCTACCACGTGCAGACCGAGGAAGGCGCCACCATCCGCGTCCAGGAAACCCACGTCGAACGCAGCTCCGAGCCGCACTACGACTGGGACGACACGCTGTGGCTGAGCTGGCCCGCCACCGGCGCGGTGGTGCTGGCCTCGTGAGCACGCCGCGCGCCGACGGAGCCTGGAGCTTCTGGGCGGACGTGGTCCGCAACCTGTTCGGGTTCTTCCGGGTGGTGCGCGACGAGTTCCGCACCCGCCGCGGCCGGCTGCTGGTGAAGCTGGTGCCGATGCTGTGGCTGGGGCTGTTCTTCGCGGTGCCGTTCCTGATCGTGGCCCGGATCAGCTTCGCCGAGGCGGTGTTCGGCCAGGTGCCGCCGTATACGCCGCTGCTCGAGCAGGCGGCCAACGGCGCGGTGTCGCTGCGGGTCCACATCTCCAGCTACGCGCTGCTGCTGCAGGACCCGCTGTACGTGGCCGCCTACCTGCGCTCGCTGCTGTTCGCCGGGGTGTCGACGCTGTTCTGCCTGCTGATCGGCTATCCGATGGCCTACGGCATCGCGCGGGCCAAGCCGGTGATGCGGCTGGTGCTGATGATGCTGGTGATCCTGCCGTTCTGGACCAGCTCGCTGCTGCGCACCTACGCGATGATCGGGATCTTCAAGGCCAATGGCTGGCTGAGCGCGGCGCTCGCCGCGGTCGGCGTGCTGGACCCCGGCGAGGCGGTGCTGCACAGCAATCTCGCGGTCTATATCGGCATCGTCTACAACTACCTGCCGTTCATGGTGCTGCCGCTCGCGGCAACTCTGATGCGGCTGGACTTCACCCTGCTCGACGCCGCCTCCGACCTCGGCGCGCGGCCCTGGCAGGGCTTCCTGCGCATCACCCTGCCGCTGTCGATGCCCGGCATCATCGCCGGCTGCCTGCTGGTGTTCATCCCCGCGGTGGGCGAATTCGTGATCCCAGACCTGCTCGGCGGCCCCGATGCGCTGACCATCGGCCGCGTGCTGTGGACCGAGTTCTTCACCAACCGCGACTGGCCGCTGGCCTCGGCGGTGGCGGTGGCCATGCTGCTGCTGATCGTGATCCCGACCCTGGTGTTCGAGTACCTCGAGAACCGGCGCGAGCAGCGCGAGGCGACCTCGTGAACCGGCGTCCGTGGTGGCTGTGGGCGGTGATCGTCGGCGGCTACGCCTTCCTCTACATCCCGATCCTGTCGGTGATCGTGTACTCGTTCAGCGCCTCGCGCCTGGCGACGGTGTGGGGCGGGTTCTCCATGCGCTGGTACGTGGCGCTGTTCGAGAACCAGCAGATCCTCGATGCGCTGTGGCGCAGCCTCACCATCTCGGCGACGGCGGCGACCGCGGCGGTGTTCCTGGGCACGGCCAGCGGCATGGCGCTGTCGCGCTTCGGGCGCTTCCCCGGGCGCGGCGTGTTGAGCCTGATGAACTCCGCGCCGATGGTGATGCCCGACGTGATGCTGGGCCTGTCCTCGCTGCTGCTGTTCGTCGCCCTGCAGCAGATGACCGGCTGGCCGCAGCGCGGCATGACCACGATCACCCTGGCGCACATCACGCTCACCACCTGCTACGTGACCGTGGTGGTGCGTTCGCGCCTGACCTCGCTCGACCGCAGCCTGGAAGAGGCGGCGATGGACCTGGGCGCGCGGCCGTGGCGGGTGTTCTTCCTGATCACGCTGCCGCTGATCGCGCCGGCCCTGCTGGCGGGCTGGCTGCTGGCCTTCACCCTGTCGCTGGACGACCTGGTGATCGCCAGCTTCACCTCGGGGCCGGGTTCGAGCACGCTGCCGATGCTGATCTACTCCAAGGTCAAGCTGGGCGTGACCCCGGAGATCAATGCGCTGGCGACCCTGATCATCGGCGTGGTGGCGGTGGGCGTGGCGGTGGCGGGCGTGTTCATGCACCGGCTGGACGCGCGCCGCGGGAGCGCCTGAAGGGGGGAGAGCGGATGGCCCGGGCGCCTGGTCGCAGCGATGTGGCCGAAATGGCCACCCCGCGCCGTTGTGCCTGGAATCGGCATGTCGCCGCAGATGGAGCACCCGATGCGGTTGCAGAACTTCCGATGCGCCTATGGGGCAAGTCTTCTGGCTGTCTGCCTCGTCACCGCCAGCCCCATGGCCGCTGGCCAGACGCCGGCGAGTGTGGAGCCATTGGCGATCGCCGCCGATGATGCACCCGCGCTGCCATACGACGCCGGCGCGCTGCGCCTGCTGGTACCGTCCGCCAGAACCGGCGGGGCCTATGCCCTGGTGGAACTGATCGAGCAGCCGCCTTACCGCACGCCCGCGCACGTGCATCCGCAGCTGGACGAGAGCTTCTACGTGCTCGAAGGGGCGCTGGCGCTGGAGATGGACGGCATTGCATACCGGCTGCCCGCGGGCTCGTATGTCGATATCCCCAGGGGCACGGTGCACTCTCAGGGCAGCGCCGATGGCCAACCCGTGCGTCTGCTGACCAGGCTGTCGCCGGGCGGCTTCGAGCAGTTCTTCCTCGACCGGGTGGAACTGGCCCGTTCGATCGGTCGCGACCATCACGACTTCCAGCAACGGATGATGGAGATCGTGCGCCGGTATCCGCAGTGGCTGGGGCCTGCGCCAACCGCGGAGGAGTGAGTCACGGCGTCGCTGTGCGGGGGAGTCCGTGTTGCTCTTGGCAACGGAATTTTCTCGCTGCCTGTCGCTCACCGCCTTTCGTTCTTTCGTTTCGCGCCTGTCGTCTCCCGCATCTGTCGTTTCCACGCCTGTCATTTCGACCGTAGGGAGAAATCTCCGTGCCGGATGACAGATCCCTCCCTGCGGTCGAGATGACAACGAAGGCGAGAACGGATTCTGCGATGGGGTGGCCAGCCTTGGCCTCCATGGACAGCAACTCCATGACCGGCGCGAAATGGACCCGCCCGGTCAGCCTCCCGCAGCCTCCTGCACCCGCCTACGCGGCTTGACCGTGATCCGCAGGCGCAGGCAGTCGGCGAAAGCAGGTTCATCCATGGAGCCTTCGGCGAGCCCGAGCATGGCGACGTATTTTTCCTCGCTGGCCGCGACAAATTGCCCGCCATTGAGCGCGATGAACACGCGATAGCAGACATGCGCCGTGCGTTTGTTGCCATCGACGAAGGGATGGTTACGCGCAAGGCCGAAAGCCAGGCTGGCAGCCAGATCGGCAAGATCGGGCGGCGGATGCCCATAGGCGTAAAGCTGCTGTGGGCGCGCAAGGGCGGAGTCGAGCAGCGCCTGATCGCGTACCCCGCCCGCGCCGCCATGCTCGGCCAGCTGACGGTCGTGGATAGACAATGCCAGGGCCTTGCTGATCCAAGTGATCATGAGAGCCTCACTGCGCGAGCTTGTGCAGGACGTGGCGGTCTTCGCGCATGATCTCTTCGGCCACCTCCATCTGCGCGGCCAGTTCGGGATCGAAGGCGGTCAGGCGGATGCCGTCGGGGGTTTCCAGCGCGTACAGCTCGTCGCCCTTGCCCAGACGCAGGCGGGCGAGCAGTTCCTTGGGGAGGATGACGCCGGCGGAGTTGCCGATGGCGGTGATCTTGAGCTTCATAGGGGCATCCCATTGTTATAACGAAAGTTATATTCCGCCTCGCCAGCCTTGCCTGCAAGTGAAAGCGGAACTTTTGTCCAGTCTCGCGCCGTGCGCCGGGAAGGTGTACAAATGTACACCCATGAACTCTGCCGACTCCCTGCCGCCGCAACGCGCCGCCGTGCTGGCCTTCCTGCGCCAGGAGCTGGCCGCGGGCCGGGCCCCGAGCCTGGCCGAGATCGCCCACGCCTTCGGCTTCGCCTCGCGCAATGCCGCGCAGAAGCACGTGC
>JAEXTE010000102.1 GCA_023453655.1 Pseudomonadota bacterium | reverse complement strand
GTTCGAACGCGCGCGGCAGGCCCTGCAAGCCGCGGGAACCGAGGCCGAGCACGCCCACCTGCGCTATCACGCGCTGTTCGACGCGGTCCCCGACCCGGTCAGCATCCTCGACGAGGACGGCACCGTGCTCGACCTCAACCGGGCGGGCATGGCGGCCTACCAGCTGCCGCGCGAGCGCATCGTCGGCCAGCCCATCGAGGTGCTCAACCCGGACCTCCCCAAGGACCACATGCGTCCGGTGCTGGAGGTGCTGCACCGGGGCGAAACCTACGTCATCGAGGTCACCAACAAGCGCGGCGACGGCACCCGGTTCCCGGTGGAGGTGCACTCGGCCGGCTTCGTGCACGACGGCCGCCGCTGCGTGGTGGCGGTGGCGCGCGACCTCAGCGCCCGGCGCATGGCCGAGCTGCGCTACGGCCAGCTGCTGGAAGTGATCGACAAGGGCGTGGTGGTGTTCGACGACCATGGCCACCTGGTCCAGGCCAACGCGGCGGCGATGCGCATCCTCGGCGCCGACGAACACCAGGACTTCCAGGCCTACCTGCGCCCGGCCGACTGGGCCGTGGTCGACGAGGGCGGCCACCCGCTCGCGCTGAGCGACCTGCCGCCCACGCTGACCCTGCGCACGGGGCGCGCGACCGGCAGCCAGGTGCTGGGCCTGTACCACCGCCCCGAACGGCGCCTGCGCTGGCTGTCGATCAGCAGCGTGCCGCTGTTCGCCCCGGGCGGGCGCACGCCGCTTCAGGTGCTGTCGTTCTTCAGCGACGTCACCGAACTCAAGCGCGACAGCGCGCTGTTCGACCGCGCGCAGTCGCTGGCCCACATCGGCGGCTGGGAATGGGAGGTCGACCGCGACGCGCTGTACATGACCGAGGAAGCCACGCGCATCCTGGGCGCCGGCCGCGAGGTCCGCTCGATCGGCGACCTGCTCGCCGCGCTCGCGGAAGCCGACTGCGTGCGCATGGACCAGGCGCTGCACCAGGCGATCCACGACAACCGGCCGATCGACCTGGAGGTCGAGGCCAAGCACGCCGACGGCAGCCCGCTGTGGCTGCGCATCATCGGCGAGGCCGAGATCAACCGCAGCGAAGGCACCAGCATCACCGGCACCCTGCAGGACATCACCGAGCGCAAGCAGGAGCAGGAGACCCTGCGCATCCGCGCCCGCACCGACCCGCTGACCGGCCTGCTCAACCGCGACGCGATGCTGCACGAGCTCGAGACGCGCATGCGCGACCCGATGCATGGTCCGATCGCGGTGCTGTACATCGACCTGGACCGCTTCAAGGTGGTCAACGACGTGCTGGGCCATGCGGCCGGCGACGACCTGCTCAACGCCGCCGCGCGACGCATCAGCCGCGCGGCCGGGACCGAGGGCCTGATCGCGCGCTTCGGCGGCGACGAGTTCCTGGTGATCTGCAACACCGGCGACGACGAGGCCCGGCCCGAGCGCATCGCCGACGCGATCCTGGACGGCTTCAGCGAAAGCTTCCGCTTCGAGAAGGAGGAGTTCGCGATCACCGCCAGCATCGGCATCGCGCGCGCGCCGCGCGACGGCGACCGGCCGCAGACGCTGATCCAGAACGCCGACGCGGCGATGTACGACAGCAAGCGCCGGATCCGCAACGGCCGCCAGGAATTCACGCCGGAACTGGCGCAGTCGCAGCAGAACCGGCTGCGGATGGAGACCCACCTGCGCCGCGCGGCCGACAACGACGAGTTCCGCCTCGTCTACCAGCCGCAGGTGGACCTGCGCCAGGGCACCATCGTGGCGGCCGAGGCGCTGATCCGCTGGCAGAACCACCAGCTGGGCGAGATGCGGCCCGACCACTTCATCGGCCACGCCGAGAACACCGGCGACATCGTGCGCATCGGCCGCTGGGTGCTGCGCGAAGCCTGCCGCCAGGCCGCCGAATGGCGCGACGCGGGCCTGGGCATCATCCGCGTGGCGGTGAACGTGTCCTACCGGCAGTTCCTGGTCGAGGACCTGGCCGACACCATCCGCAAGGCGCTCGACGAACACGGGCTGCCCGGTTCGGCGCTGGAGCTCGAGTTCACCGAGCGCGTGCTGATCGAGGACGCGCCCGACACCCTGCGCACCTTCGCCATCCTGCGCGAAATGGGCGTGATCCTGACCATCGACGATTTCGGCGAGGGCTACAGCGCGCTCAACTACCTGCGCCGCCTGCCGATCCACGGGCTCAAGCTGAGCCAGCTGTTCGTCGAGGGCGTGCCGGACAACCACTCGGACGTGGCGGTCTGCCAGGCGGTGGCGGGCATCGCGCGCAGCCTGGGTCTCGGCCTGGTGGCCGAGGGCATCGAGTCGGAGGCGCAGCGGCGTTTCATGCTTGAACTGGGCGTGCCGGTGGGCCAGGGTTTCCTGTTCGCGCCCGGGCTGCCGCCCGAAGAGTTCGCGCGTAGGCTGCGCGGCACGTCCTGACCCGGCTCCGGCGCGCGGCGCCGCGCACCCGGGATCCCGACGCGATTTGCCGCAGTGCCGGCCGCGGCCGGCGTGCGCGCCCGCCGCGCTAGAATTGCGCCTTTCCGCCTTCGGGAACGCCCATGCAGTCTTCCTCCATCCGCGCCATCGTCACCGGCGGCGTGTCCGGGCTCGGCCTCGCCGTGGCGCGCCGCATCGTCGCCGAGGGCGGCCAGGTCGCGCTGTTCGACGTCAACGACGACAAGGGTGCCGCCGCCATCGCCGAACTCGGCGAGTCGCAGGCCCGCTACCTGCGCACCGACGTCACCAGCGAGGACGGCGTGGCTGCGAACGTGGCCGCGGCCGCCGAGGCGATGGGCGGCCTGAACGTGGCGGTGAACTGCGCCGGCATCATCGGCGCCGGCCGCGTGCTCGGTCGCGAGGCGCCGATGCCGCTGGCGCAGTTCCAGACCACGGTGATGGTCAACCTGGTCGGCAGCTTCAACGTGGC
>JAEXTE010000055.1 GCA_023453655.1 Pseudomonadota bacterium | reverse complement strand
ACCGCGCGCTGCGCGACAGCTACGGCAAGCACACTCCGCACCTGTTGCCCGAAGCGCTGTCCTGGCACCAGCGCTGGCTGGACACGGGTTCGATGCTGCCACGCTGACGCCGGACGGCGGTGGCCCGACAGCGAACCGCCTCCGTCCCCGCCGACGCCGGAACGACACGGCAGCGCGCGGCGCCGCGGCGGACGCCCTGGCCGCGCTGCCGCCCAGTCCGCTCAGCAGGTGGCGTCCACCGGCTGTTCGAAGAACGCGCGCTTGCGTGCCCGCGGCAGCTGCTTGAGCCGCCATTCGGCCCGCGAGGCGGAGGCGCGGTCGGGATAGGCGCGACTGGCCACCAGCGTGAACGGACCACGTCCACGCGTATAGCGCGCGCCCCTGCCTTCGGCATGCGCGCGCAGCCGCGCATCGAGGTCGTTGCTGATCCCGGCATACCAGCTGCCGTCTCCGCACTCGAGCAGGTACAGCCACCACATGGCCGCCTCGCTCATCGCAGCAGGTCCGGCCGCCCGTCGTACCAGGCGCGTGCGCCGCGCAGGTGCAGCCTCGGTCGCCCGCCGCGCAGTTCCATCCCCATGCCCAGCACGCCCCACTTCGCATACAGGTCGCCATGGCGCCGCTCGCCCTGCAGGCGCAGGCGGCCGTCGACCTGGAAGCGCGCATTGGCCGCGCGCATGCGATCGAGCACCAGGGTGTCGCCACGCCACTGCCAGTGGCCGTCGAGCGTCGCCTCGCCGGCATCGACCAGGCGCCCGATCCAGGCCGGGTAGTGGCCGCGATCGGCGAACATCGCCAGCAGGAAATCGACGTCCTTCATGCGCGCACGCAGTTGTCCGCCGACCGTGGCGGGCTGGTGCCAGGCCACCTGCCCGCGCGGCAGCTCGACCGTGGCCCACCAGCCGGCGCGCGCCTGCCCGCCGCGTTCGCGGAAGGCCGCGTTGCGCAGCTGCACGCGAGTGCCGTCCACGGCGAACAGCCCGCGCTGCAGGCTGCCCCGGCGCAGGCGCCCGTCGATGGTGACGTCGCCGTCGAGCTGCAACCCGGCAACCGACAGCCGCGCACGTCGTGCATCCACGCGCAGTTCGCCGCTGCCTACCTCGCCCTCGCCGTCCACCCGCAAGTCGCCGTCGAGACGGCCGCTGCCGTGGACGAAGCGCAGGCCGTCGTTGGGCAGATAGGGGTTGAAGGCCGCCAGGTCCGGGACCTGCGCATTGCGGAAGCGCAGGCGCGCCTGCAGGGTTTCGCGCATCCGCTCCAGCACCGCGTCCGATTCCAGGTCCAGGCGCAGGTCGCTGCCGCGTACCCAGGCGATGGCGCCTGCGCCGTCGGGGCCGGCTTCGAACCGGTCCATCGCCAGCGACACGCGCGAACGCGACGGACCGTCTTCCCGCGCCTCGATGACCGCATCGGCCGAGGCGCGGCCGCTGAAGCGGTTGCCCAGCACCCGCGCGCGGGCCTCGACGCCGCGCGCGCCCAGGCGGCTGCCGTCGGCGAGGCGGCCCACCGCCAGGCGCAGGTCGGCCTCGACGGTCCCCTTGCCTTCCAGGTCCAGCCAGTCGGCGCGGGCGAACAGGCGCAGTACGCCGCCCAGCGACGGCACGTGCCAGCGTCCGCGCGCGTGGCCACTGGCGCGCTGCAGCCGCGCCCGCGCATCGGCAAGCGGCAACGCGGTGCCCGGCACCGACAGGTCGGCGTCCAGCCAGGTCTGCTGCCCCGGCTGCTCGGGCAGTCGTGCGCGCAGGTGCAGGCCTGCGTCCACGTCGAGCGACGCGTCCAACGCGCTGTCGTAGGCCGTGCCGTCGGCGTCGACGAAACGCAGCGGCGCATGCAACTGCATGCGGTCGCCCGCACGCAGGGCGCCGTCGTCGAGGGCCAGCGAGGCCTCGATCCAGCCTTCCCCGGGCAGGGCCGAGAACCGGTAGCTGCCCTGTTCGTCCAGTTCGGCCTGCAGCGCGACCGTGCGCGCCTGCAGCGACAGCTCGCCGCGCAACAGCGCCAGTCGCGCCAGGCCGGGATGCTCGGCGGGAAGATGCGCGGCCATGGCGAGGCGTGCGTCCAGGCGCGTGTCGTCCAGCCAGCGCAGTCCGTCGCGCTCCACCTGCGCGGCCTCGAAGCGCAGGTGCGACGGGAACAGCTCCATCGGCCCGCCGCGGAACTGCTTCGAGAACCCGGCCTCGGCCTCGCCACTTCCCTCCAGCCGCCAGCCGAACACGCTGCCGCCGAGCACGCTGTCGCTGGCGATACGGTCGACCCGCATGCGCCACGCCGCCGAACGGGATGGCGTCGACGCCAGCGGCCTTTCGTCACCCGGCTCGACGCGTGCCACCTCGCCGCGCACGCCGGCAGCCCGCGCCCAGGGCACGTGCAACTGGCGGTCCAGCAATGCCCACAGTGCGATACGCCCATGCAGTCGCTCCGCCTCCGCGGACCAGCGTGTCCGGCGCACCTGCCCCTGCATGCGCACCTCGCGCAGGCTCACGCGCCCGGGCCACCAGGTGTGCCCGCCCGCCCAGGTCATGCGGAACGCCTCGGGGCGGCGGTTGACCAGCGACTGCGCCGCATCGAGGTTGAGGAAGGCGTTGCCCACGGCGAGATAGGCCAGCCAAGTGCCGAGCAGCAGCCACGCGCCGCGCATCAGCAGGCGACGGGGGGCGCGGACGGGATGCGTCGCGTTCATTGCGCGCAGGATGCGGGGATCGGCTGCGACCGACAACTGCTGGCGGCGACGGGGGCAGGTGCAGGTCGCACCCCATCGAACGGCAACCCGGCCATGGCCGGAACGCCCAAAAGAAAACCCCGCCTTGCGGCGGGGTTTTCCGTGTCGCGGGTAACGCGGTGAGGCTGGATCAGAAATCCATGCCGCCCATGCCGCCCATGCCGCCGCCGCCCGGCATCGCCGGCTCTTCCTTCTTCGGCAGCTCGGCCACCATCGCTTCGGTGGTGATCATCAGGCCGGCGATCGAGGACGCGTTCTGCAGCGCGGTGCGGGTCACCTTGGTCGGATCCAGGATGCCGAACTCGACCATGTCGCCGAACTCGCCGTTCGCCGCGTTGTAGCCGTAGTTGCCCGAACCGTCCTTGACCTTGTTGACGATCACGGAGGGCTCTTCGCCGGCGTTGGTGACGATCTCGCGCAGCGGGGCTTCCATCGCACGCAGGGCGATCTGGATGCCGTGGTTCTGGTCTTCGTTGGCACCCTTGAGGCCTTCGATCGCCGCCTTGGCACGGATCAGCGCGACGCCGCCGCCCGGGACCACGCCCTCTTCCACCGCCGCACGCGTGGCGTGCAGGGCGTCTTCGACGCGGGCCTTCTTTTCCTTCATCTCGATCTCGGTCGAGGCACCGACCTTGATCACCGCCACGCCGCCGGCCAGCTTGGCCACGCGCTCCTGCAGCTTCTCGCGGTCGTAGTCCGAGGAGGTCTCCTCGATCTGCGCCTTGATCTGCTTGATGCGGGCCTCGATCGCCGAGGTGTCGCCGGCGCCGTCGATGATGGTGGTGTTCTCCTTGGAGACCTGCACCTTCTTGGCGCGGCCCAGGTCCTGGATCGTGGCCTTCTCCAGCTGCAGGCCCACTTCCTCGGAGATCACGGTGCCGCCGGTCAGCACGGCCATGTCTTCCAGCATCGCCTTGCGACGGTCGCCGAAGCCCGGGGCCTTGACGGCGCAGACCTTGACGATGCCGCGGATGGTGTTGACCACCAGGGTCGCCAGGGCTTCGCCTTCAACCTCTTCCGCCACGATCAGCAGCGGCTTGCCGGCCTTGGCCACGCCTTCCAGCACGGGCAGCAGGTCGCGCACGTTCGAGATCTTCTTGTCGTGCAGCAGGATGAAGGGATCATCCAGCTCGGCCGACATCGACTGCTGGTTGTTGATGAAGTACGGCGACAGGTAACCGCGGTCGAACTGCATGCCCTCGACGACGTCGAGCTCGTTGTCCAGGCCCGAGCCCTCTTCAACGGTGATCACGCCTTCCTTGCCGACCTTCTTCATCGCGTCGGCGATGATGTTGCCGATCGACTCGTCCGAGTTGGCCGAGATCGTGCCGACCTGGGCGATGGCCTTGTCGTCGGCGGTGGGCTTGGAGATGTTCTTCAGTTCCTGCACCGCGGCCTTGACGGCCTGGTCGATGCCGCGCTTGAGGTCCATCGGGTTCATGCCGGCGGCGACCGCCTTGGAACCTTCGCGAATCAGCGCCTGCGCCAGCACGGTGGCGGTGGTGGTGCCGTCGCCGGCGTTGTCGGAGGTCTTGGACGCGACTTCCTTGACCATCTGCGCGCCCATGTTCTCGAACTTGTCGGCCAGTTCGATTTCCTTGGCGACGGACACGCCGTCCTTGGTGATGGTCGGGGCGCCGAAGCTCTTCTCGAGCACGACGTTGC
>JAEXTE010000051.1 GCA_023453655.1 Pseudomonadota bacterium | reverse complement strand
ATCATCGAGATGGACGATCCGGAGGCGTTCCTCGAGGAGAGCGGCTGGACGCCGGGGATGCGGCTGGAATAGGCGTCGGTTGCGCGACGCCCGCGGGCGACCGCCCGGCGGGCCTGCCCATCGCCTGACCGGTGCATGCACGCGCAGGATTCTGGAGCCTCTCGCGTATCCGTTGCCGCGCGGATGGACCTGTCCATATGACCGGCACACCGCAGCGGGCGCCGTTGCGGTGGCGATCGCGCTGCATGCGTCGCCAGCTGCATGGATGCCGGATCCATGCAGCTGCGGCGCACCCCATGCGCTCGTTCGATGAGCCGGCGTTCGACCGGGGCCTGTCGAAGGTGGCGGGAATGCCGCGCGATCGGAAGCAGGCCCGGTTGCGAAAAGGGCGGCGATCGAGCTGCTGGCCGCCTGCCGGGCCGGGCGTCCTGGCGCGAGCTCGATCCTGCCCGGCACGACGGACGGATGCGCGGCCCGGCAGCCCAGTGCGAGTGCCATTGCGCGCTTCGAATGGGGCGCAAGCCCGTGGAGCATGAGCCGCTGGGCTCGGACCCCTGCGTGGATACGGGGCACCGCGTTCCCGTGTCGGGACAGGGCGGTGCTGCTCGCCGTGCGGGAACGTCTGGCCGGTATCGCCGACCCGACCAGGGCGGGCGTACCTTCGTTGAAGGACGGGGATCCGGACGTGCCGGGTCCGCCGGGCAGCCGCCAATCCGGATGCCGTGGTCGCCCACCCTGGACGGGGTCGACGGGTTGGTCGCCTGTGTCGGGACGCGGAGGCTTGTGGCAGCTGCCGAGAAAGTCGTGCGCCATGAGAACCCGTCGGACGCCGACGTCCGCTGCTGACCGCTGGCGATCCGGCACCGGATGGGTCGCACCGTGCGCCGCGTCCTCCATGCCTGCTCCGATCCGGCGGGATGGCTGGAAGACGCCGCGTCTCCAGGCCCGACACTTCCCCGCGCCCCGGGTGGGGCTGGGCTATGCTGTGCTGGCGTCACGGGGAGCCCGATGGGGAGAGGCGGGAACAACAGGCCGCGTGCGGCCGCGATTGCAGGCTGGCTTCGCCTGACGGCCTGCGCCGCATTCGCCGCGTTGCTGGCCGGCTGCGCCTGCGCGCCCGCGATGCGCGCCGACGGACGGGATCCGCCGCCACGCGATGTCTTCGTCGCCCCGGCGCCCGTGGTCCCCGCTTTCGACTACACCTACCGGCCTCCCGCTTCGCCCGGACTGCAGCAGATCCATGCGCGGGTGCGCGATGCGGACCTGCTGCGGCAGTTGCCCGAAGTACAGGCGATCGACGGTCTGTTCGCCCTGCCGCGGCGCGTGCACTACGTCGCCGCCGAATGCGGCGAGTTCGGTGCCTTCTACCGCCCGGTCGAGGCCGAGGTGGTGCTGTGTTACGAAACCCTGCGCACCCTGTACGAACGCGGCCAGGCGCACCAGCGTGCGCTCGGCCTGCCCGACGGGCATCCGTTCCGCTACGTGCGCGCCAACGTGCGCTTCATGCTGCTGCACGAGACCGGACATGCGCTGGTCCAGCTGCTGGACCTGCCGGTGACGGGTCGCCAGGAAGATGCCGTGGACCAGCTGGCGGCGATCCTGATGCTGCGCTTCGCCAGCCTGGAGGAAACGCCCGCGGAGGTGATCGGCAACCTGCGCCTGGCGGCCAACTGGATGCTGTCGCGCAGCACCGGCGCCTACAACCTCGACGCCTACGCCGACGAGCACGCGCTGGGCGAACAGCGCTACTTCAACCTGCAGTGCCTGGTCTACGGCACCGATCCGGAGCGCTTCGCCGGCATGGTCGAGGCCGGCGACCTGACGGCGGCCCGCGCCCGCGTGTGTCCGCGCGAGACGCGGCAGGCCAGCCGGGCCTGGCTGCGCCTGCTGCTGCCGCACCTGGCGCCGGGCAAGGACGCCTATCTGGACAAAGCGCGCCGCTTTCTCGACCAGCGCGACTGAGCACGCACGGCGTCAGGGGTCGCTTCACGCCCGGGGCCATACAGTGGCCGCTCTTCCTGGTCCCGCGCCGTCATGCACGAAACGCCCCGCAATCCCCGCGACCTGACGGGGCTCGACCTCGACGACATCCTCGGCACCATCAACGACGAGGTGCGCCAGCGCTTCGGCGAGGGCAGGGTGGCCGACTACATCCCGTCGCTGGCCGACGTGCCCAGGGACCGCTTCGGGATCGCGCTCGCCCTGCTGGACGGGAGCGTCCACGAAGCCGGCAACGCGCGCGAGCGGTTCTCGATCCAGAGCATTTCCAAGGTCTATACCCTGACCCTGGCCCTGGAGGCGATCGGCGACGAATTGTGGAAGCGGGTGGACCGCGAGCCGTCGGGCGATCCGTTCAATTCGCTGATCCAGCTGGAGCACGAGAAGGGCATTCCCCGCAATCCCTTCATGAACGCAGGCGCCCTGGTGACGGCCGACGTGGTGCTGTCGGGCTTCGACGCTCCCGAGCGGACCCTGCTGGAATTCCTGCGCAAGCGCTCGGGCAACCCGGAGGTGGGGACCGATGAGGTCGTGGCCAGGTCCGAACGCGAGAGCGGCTATCGCAACGTGGCGCTGGCCAACTTCATCCGCAGCTTCGGCAACCTCCACAACGACGTGCAGGACGTGCTGGACTTCTATTACCTGCAGTGTTCGCTGCGCATGGACTGCGTGGACCTGGCGCGCAGCGTGCAGTACCTCGCCAACGCCGGCCGCTGCCCCGTGTCCGGCGAGCGGGTGACCAGCGCCGAGGGCACGACCCGCATCAACTCGGTGATGATGACGGCCGGCACCTACGACGCGGCGGGCGATTTCGCCTTCTACGTGGGCCTGCCCGCCAAGAGCGGCGTCGGCGGCGGCATCGTCGCCGTGGTCCCGCACGTGATGGGGCTGTGCGTCTGGTCGCCCGGGCTGGACGAGAAGGGCAACTCGCTGCTCGGCCGCTATGCGCTGCACCGCTTCACCCGGATGACGGGCCTGGCGGTGTTCTGAGCGGGCCGGCGCCTCACTTCTGGCGCGGCGTCTCCAGGCGCGCACCGGCGTCGTGCTGTCCGGCGCGCAGCTGGCGCACGCGCTCGACCAGGGCGCGCGCGGCGTTGCGGCTTTCCTCCAGCAATGCCTGGTCGGCGTCCAGCGCCTCGTGGCTGGTGGCGTAGGGGGCGTAGTAGCCGATGTAGCGATCGAGCTGCGACAGCGCGCCGGCGTCGACCAGGCCCATTCCGCGCAGCCAGTCGGCCAGCGCATGGCGCACGGCCTGCGTGCCCTCGGCGTCGCCATGCACCACCACGGCGAAGGCACGCCCGGCCAGGTGTTGCGGATAGTCCCAGCCGCCCAGTTCGATCCGCTTGGCGCGTTCGGCGTCCTTCCCCTGCGTGGAGGTGGGGTCGGGATTGCCGCCGTCGGCGCAGACCAGGCGATCGATCATCAGCTTCAGCGGGGAAGTGGCCTGGTTCCAGTGCACCGGCGTCACGATCATCACCCCGTGCGCGGCGGCCCAGCGCGGGTAGATCTCGTTCATCCAGTCGTGGTGCTGTCCCAGGCCATGGTTGGGATAGCACGAGCAGGGCCAGTGGCACAGCGGCATCGCGGTGGCCACGCAGCCCTTGCAGGGATGGATGACGCGGCCGTACTCGGACGTGACCCGGTTGAGCTCGAGCACGTCGCATTCGGCGCCAAGCGCCTGCGCCGCCTCGCGCGCGGCCTCAAGCAGGCGCCAGGTCTTGGACATCTCGCCGGGGCAGGTGTGTTCGCTGCGCGGCGAGGCGCAGACCAGCAGCAGCCGGTCGCACGACCGCGGATCGCGCTGGCGCGCCTGCGCGGAGAGGATGGCATCGCGCGCCGTGCGCCATTCGTCCGACAGCGCGTAGGACGGATCCTCGAAGCCCGGGCCGGCCGGCCGGGTGTGCGGCGCCTTGCGGCCTTCGCTGTAGGCCTCCCAGGCCACGGCGGCGAGCGCGTCGATGGCGTCGCGGTGCGCATCGAAGGCCGGATCGACGAAGGCGGTCCGATAGCGGCGCTCGAACTCATCGCGCGACAGCTTTGGATCGGGCTGGCCCTTGCGGGGCGCGGGCGGGACTGGCGGGGTGTCGGACATCGGCGGTGGCTTGACCGAGGGCGATGGGTCATCGGGCGGAACGGCGCTGTCCAATGGCCGCATGCGCTGGACGATGCCTTTGCGCGGGTGAAACCCCCGTGCACCGCCGCCGGGTTCCGTGCGGCGACACGGGCGGCCGCCGCCGCGCGGAGCCGACGGCCACTCCGTCGATCGCCCGGCCAGCTGCAGGACAGGCCATGTCCACGCGGCCCGCCCCGCACATGGCCCCGGCACGCGGAACGCGCGGGTGGACATCGCCGCGCATTGCAGGGACAGTTCCGGACTGCCCCGGCGCCGATGCGCCGCTTGCCGAGGTCGATACCGATGAAGTCCGCCTCCCTCCTGGCCGCATTGTTCGTCGTCGTGGGCCTTGCCTGCGCGCCAGGCGCGTCCGCCTTCGCGGCCACCGGAGCGGCGCCGCTGCCGCTGGTGCCGGCGCCGCGCGCGGTGGAGGTGCAGCCGGGGCAACTGCGCATCGCCGGCAAGGCCAGGGTGGACACCGACCCCTCCGCGACGCGAGCGGCAGCGGCGCTGCGGTCGACGCTCGACGCGCTCGGCGTCGTGGAAGACGCCGCCGGAACCCGCATTGCGTTGCGCCTGGTGGACGAGTCCGCGCTGGGCGACGAGGGGTACCGGCTGCTGGTAAGCGACGACATCCGGATCAGCGCCCGGACCGAAGAGGGCCTGCTGCACGGCATCCAGACCCTGCGCCAGCGGCTGCCGGCGCAGGCGGCCAGCGAGGTCGCCTTGCCCCACGTGGCGATCGACGATGCGCCGTCCTACCCCTGGCGCGGCCTGTCGCTGGACGTGGCGCGCAGCTTTCTCCCGGTGGCCTACCTGGAAAAGACGATCGACCGCATGGCGCGGTTCAAGCTCAATCGTCTGCACCTGCACCTGACCGACGACCAGGGCTGGCGCATCGAGATCAGGCGCTATCCGAAACTGGTGGAGATCGGCGGCGCCAGCGCGGTGGAAGGCGGCCGCAGCGGCTGGTACACGCAGGACGAGCTGCGCCACCTGGTGGCCTATGCGCAGGCGCGCGGCATCGTCATCGTCCCGGAGATCGACGTGCCCGGCCACGTGCAGGCGGCGCTGGCCTCGTACAACGAACTGGCCTGCGACGACGAGGACAACCTGGCGCCGTACTCCGGCCTGGAGGTGGGCTTCAGCGTGCTGTGCCTGGACAAGCCCGGGGTGGTGTATCCGTTCGTGCAGCAGGTGATGGAGGAGGTACTGGCGATCTTCCCGTCGAAGGAGATCCACATCGGCGGCGACGAGATCAAGCATCCGCTGTACGCAGACTTCGTGGCGCGCGTGGCGGCGATGGTGGAAGGGATGGGGCGCACGCCGATCGCCTGGGAGGAGGGCTCGGTCGCGGACACGAACCCCGGCATGCTGCTGCAGCTGTGGAACGACGGCTACGACATCGCGCCGGCCGTGGCCGAAGGGCACCCGCTGATCCTCTCGCCGTGTTCCTATTTCTATATCGACCACGGCAACTACGCCGGCCAGCCGCAGACCTACGACTGGTGCCGCAAGGAGGGCGTGCCGCTGGCGCGGCTCTACAGCTTCGATCCCGCGCCGTTCGAGACCGCGGTGGGCATCGAGGCGGCCCTGTGGACCGAGCTGGTGCATACCGACGAGGCCGCGGACAACCGCCTGTGGCCGCGCCTGGCCGCGGCCGCCGAGCTGGGGTGGAGCCCTGCCGCTGTGCGTGGCTACGAAGGCTTCGTCCAGCGCATGGGCGCGCTGCGCACGCACCTCGACGCGCTGGGCGTCGGCTACCACCCGGAACCCGACCTGGGATGGGACGACGGCGCGAGCGCGGGCGACTGAATCCGGGGCGGCGCGCGATGGCTGCCTTCCGACGATTCCCGGCACCCGGTCGCCTGCGCGTCGGCCTGTCCGCCTGCCTGTGCCTGGCGCCTTTGCTGCAGGCATCGGCACGCGAGCGCCACGCGGTCGAGACCGCGCCCTGCGACGGTTACCCGCGGCTGGCCATCGGCACGCTGCCGGGGATGTGCGCGGGGCGGGTGGTCGGCCCGGCCGGCGACGACGGGTCGCGCCCGCTGCGCCTGCCGCGTTCGCTGCTGCAGCTCGATGCGACGACCTGGCTGGTCACCGACCTCGGCGCCTGGGAAGGCGCGCGCGGCGCGGTCTGGCGATTGCGCGCGAAGTCCGGGGACGCGGCTTCGGTCGAGCGCCTGCTCGATGGCCTGCACCTGCCGCACGCGATCGCGCGCGGGCCGGACGGCCGGGTGTACGTCGGCGAGATGAGCCGGATCATCCGCTTCGATCCCGAGGCCGGCGACCCGGCGGCCAGCGTCGAAGAGGTGGTGGGCGGGCTGCCGGACAACCGCCTGCATGCGCACCGGCACCCGCTGTCGAAGTTCGTCTTCCTCGCCGACGGCAGCCTGCTGGTCAACGTCGGCGCGCCGAGCGACCAGTGCGCGGGCGATGACGCGCGTACCGCCTCGGGCGACTGCGCGCAGAGCGAAGGCGACGCGGATGCTGCCAGCCTGCGCCTGTACCGGCGCGATGCGGGCGGACGATGGGGACCCGGGTACGAGGTCTTCGCCCGCGGCCTGCGCAATTCGGTGGCGCTGGCGGTGCACGCGTCCGGCACCGTCCTGCAGGCCGAGAACAGCTACGACTTCGAGACGCGCTGGTCGCCGTACGAGGAGATCAACGTGATCGAGGCCGGCCGCCACTACGGTTGGCCCTACTGCGCCGACCTGGTGCAGGCCGCGCCGGCCTGGCCAGAACGCACCGAATGGTGCCGCTCGGACGCGCACGCCGCACCTGCATTGCTGTTGCCGCCGCATGCCGCGCCGCTGGACATGCTCTGGTACCACGGCGCGATGTTCCCCGCGCTGCAGGGCCGGCTGCTGATGAGCTGGCACGGGCACCGCTCGGTCGGCGGGCGCATCGCCAGTTTCGCCGTCGACGCGCGCGGCGTGCCGGTGCCCGATGCACGCCCGCGATTTCCGGTCTACGGGCAGGGCATGCGCGCCTACGGCATGGGACCGGCGGCCACGCCCGTGGTGCTGACGCCGGGCTGGGGCCGCAGCCCCGGCCTGCGGCCGCAGGGTTCGCCGGTGGGCCGGGCCGGGGCGGACGATGGCGCGATCTGGGCCACCGACGATCGCGCCGGGCTGGTGATCCGCTTCGCCCGCGACGAGTGAGGTGGCCCGGGCACGCAGGGCCACGCGCCTTTGCGATACCCTGCGCACCCGTTTTTGTCCGCCGCCGTCCGATGTCGCTGCTCCGTGTCGCGTTGATCCTGCTGGTCGTGGTGGCCAGCACCGTGGTGCACGTCGTGCCCCTGCTGGTCGTGGCCCTGGTCAAGGCCATGCTGCCGTCGCAGCGCCTGCGCCTGGCCTGCAACTCGCTGCTGACCGGCATCGCCGAGAGCTGGATCGCGCTCAACACCTGGCTGCTGGACCGCTACACCGGCACGCGCGTGGAGGTGAGCGGCGTCGAGGCCGTGCAGCTCGACGGCCATTACCTGGTGCTGGCCAACCACCAGAGCTGGGTCGACATCCTGGTGCTGCAGAAAGTGTTCAACCGCCGCATCCCGCTGCTGCGCTTCTTCCTCAAGCGGCAGCTGTTCTGGGTGCCGCTGCTTGGCCTGGCCTGGTGGGCGCTGGATTTCCCCTTCATGGGCCGCCACACCCGCGCCGAGATCGCCCGCAATCCGGAGCTGGGCCGCCGCGACATGGAGGCCACGCGCCGGGCCTGCGAGAAGTTCCGCTCGATTCCGGTGTCGGTGATGAACTTCGTGGAAGGCACGCGCTTCACCGATGAAAAGCACGCGCGGCAGTCCTCGCCGTACCGCCACCTGCTCAAGCCCAAGGCCGGCGGCGTGGCCTACGTACTCGATGCCATGGGCGATGCGCTGCACGGCCTGCTGGACGTCACCATCGCCTATCCGGGCGGACGTCCGACCATGATCGACCTGATGGCCGGGCGCGTGCCCCTGATCCGCGTGTCGGTGCGCACGCGGGAACTGCCTGCCGCGCTGCTGGCGCAGGGCGAGGACGGCGAGCGCGCCGCCCGGGCCCGCTTCCAGCAATGGATGAACGGCCTGTGGCAGGACAAGGACGCGGAGATGGCGCGCCTGCTAGCAACCGGTTGACGTCCGGCGGTGTCGAAATCCGGCGCCCGGGTTCGTCCGCATGGACACACGACAGCCGGAGGATGCGATGGCGCACTACCTGATCTATTTCAACCGCGAGTGGGTAGGCGAACGCAGCGAGGCCTGGATCCGCGAGCGCGCGCCGCTGGCGCAGGCCGCCGTCGACGAGATGCGTGCGGCCGGCGTCTGCGTCTACGCCGCCGGACTGGATGACGCAGGCACGTTCAGCGTCTCGCCGGCGGACGACGGCACGGTGGCCTTCGGCGATGGCCGTCATGCTCCGCATGCGCAGTGGCTGGGCGGCTTCACCGTCATCGACGTGGAGGACCTGGCTGCGGCGCGGCGCTGGGCCGCGCGCCTGGCCCGGGCCTGCGGCTGGCCGCAGGAGGTCTGCCGGCTGGTGCCGGAGCTGGAAGACGCCGGGCCGGGAGCCTGACGACGCGTCAGGCGTCGCGCGCCGCCTCCAGCATCGCCTGGAAATCCGCTTCCTCGTACAGGGGACGGATTTCGATCTCGCTGGGGCCGGGCATCGGATTGGGGCAGCGCTTCACCCACGCGACCGCCTCGTCCATGTCCTCGACCTCCCACAGCCAGTAGCCCGCCACCAGTTCGCGCGTCTCGGTGAAGGGGCCGTCGGTCACCGTGCGACGCGTGCCATCGAAGGCCACGCGCTTGCCGGCCGAGCTCGGCCGAAGCCCGTCGCCGGCCTGCATGATCCCGGCCTCGAGCAGCTGTTCGTTGAACCGGCCCATCGCTTCGAACAAGTCCGCGGTCGGCAGCACGCCGCGCTCGCTGTCTTCCGTTGCTTTCACCAGCACCATCACCCGCATCTCGCGTCTCCTCCTGTGCGGCCACCACGACGGCGGCCTCCATGCGGACGACGGTCGACGGGCCGCCGTTTCGACACCGGCGCCGGCGCATGAGCGCACCTTCACCGTCCGCCGCCTATCCTGCGGACATGCAGCAGCTTGCGCCCGATTTCTGGAACATCCGCGGCCCCCACCGCATCGGCGGCGTGCTGGACGTGGGCACCCACATGTCGGTAGTGCGTCGCCCGAACGGCCGCTTCGTGGTGGTCGACGGTTGCCCGCTCGCCGATGCGCAGCGCGAGGCGCTGCTGGCGCTGACGGGGAAGGGCGCGCTGGTGGAAGCGGTGGTACATGTGCATCCCTTCCACACGCTGCATGTCGGAGCCACGCAGCGACTGTTTCCGGCCGCCACGCTGTACGGCACCGCGCGCCATCGCCGCCAGGCGCCGGCACTCCCCTGGGCGGCCGAGCCGGTGGAAGCGTGGGGCGAAGACCATCCGCTCGCCGACCTGTTCGACCTCTCGGTGCCCGGCGGCGTGGACTTCGTCTGTCCCGCCGCGCGCGTGCACGTGGCTTCGGTCCTGGTGCGCGCCCGCGGCAGCGGCATCGTGCATGTCGACGACACCCTCAACGTCCTCGCCGCGCCCGGCGCGCTGCGGCGCCTGCTGCCGCAGTCCGCGCTGCGCATGCATCCCATGCTCGGTCGTGCGCTCAGGCCGCAGGCCGGCGCGGCCGATGCCTACGCGGCGTGGGCCCGCGCGCTCGCGGGGCGCTGGGCCGATACGCATGTGGTCTGCGCCGCGCATTCGGCGGTGCGGAAGCTGCCCGAAGGCGGCTTCGCGCGCGAGATCGAAGCCGCGCTCGGCAAGGTCTCGCGCACCCTAGACCGCCACCGCGCCAGGTACGGCTGACGCCGCGCCGCAGGCAGGCTAGCTCCAGCCGGGGTGCTTCGCGGCCTGTTCGATCCAGGCCGCCACCTCGGGCGCGCGCGCCTCGTCGAGGGAGCGGATCTTCACGTAGCGCGAGCCTTCGCCGAGCGGTGGTGGTGGATCGAACTTCGCGCCCGCGAAAAACACCAGGTTCACCGACACGTCGTAGG
>JAEXTE010000456.1 GCA_023453655.1 Pseudomonadota bacterium | reverse complement strand
GAAGCGGGGGCCGCCTCCGCGCACGCGGCGCGGCTCACCAGCCCATGTGGTGGCCGCCGTTGATGTCCAGGTTGGAGCCGGTGATCCAGGCGGCCTGCTCGTCGACCAGGAAGGCGACCGCATAGGCGATCTCCTCGGGCTTGCCCAGGCGGCCGGTGGGGATGTCGGCCGCGATCTTGGCGCGCACTTCCTCCGGCACTGCCATCACCATGTCGGTGGCGACGTAGCCGGGCGAGACCGTGTTGACGGTGATGCCGAGCTTGGCGTTCTCGCGCGCCAGCGAAATGGTGAAGCCGTGCATGCCGGCCTTGGCCGCGGCATAGTTGGCCTGGCCGTACTGGCCCTTGAGGCCGTTGATCGAGCTGATCTGGATGATCCGGCCCCACTTGCGCTCGCGCATGCCGTCGATCACCGGGCGGGTGACGTTGAACACCGAGTTGAGGTTGGTGTTGATGACGTCGTTCCACTGATCGGCCTTCATCTTGTGGAAGGTGCCGTCGCGGGTGATGCCGGCGTTATTGACCAGGATCTCGATCGGGCCGAGCTGCTGCTCGACCTCGCGCACCATGCGCTCGGCTTCGTCCGGCGAAGTGACGTCGCCCTTGACCAGGGTGAAGCTGTAGCCCTCGGCCTGCATCTGCGCCTGCCAGGCGCGGGCCTTCTCCTCGTTGCGGTAGTTGGTCGCCACCTTGTGGCCCTGGTCCGCAAGCTTCTTGCAGATCGCCGTGCCAATCCCCCCCGTTCCGCCGGTCACCAGAGCCACGCGTGTCGCCATGTGCATCGTCCTCTTCCGCCGCCCTCGCGGCACCGGGTCCAGTCTAGTCTGCGTCGATGGCACCCGTGTTGTGCATCGCGGCGCGAAGGGCGACCGGTCCTCGGGGAATCCGGCCAGGCTCGAAGGCGGGCAAGGCCAGGGCGAGAAACCGTTCCGGCGTTGCGGCCTCCGCCACCGCCCGCGCGTCCTGGCCGAGGACGCGCCAGGCCGCGACCAGCGCGGGCATCGGTGCGTGGTCGTCCACCGGCAGCGCCGCCTGCGACTTGGAGAGCTTGCGCCCGTCCCCGTCCAGCACCAGGGGCAGATGCAGGTAGGCCGGCGTGGGCAGGCCCAGACGCTGCTGCAGCAGGATCTGGCGCGGGGTCGAGTCCAGCAGGTCGGCGCCACGGACCACCTGGGTGATGCCCTGGTCGGCATCGTCGACCACCACCGCCAGCTGGTAAGCCCAGGGGCCGTCGGCGCGACGCAGGACGAAATCGCCGACCCCGGTCGCCACGTCCTGTTCGATGCGCCCGTGCACCGGGTCGTCGAATGCGATCACCGCGCCGTCGGGCACGCGCAGCCGGATCGCCGGATCGTGGCGGCGCGCGCCGGGCACGCAGCGACGATGGATGCCGCCGCTGGCGGCCAGGGCGCCGCGGCTGCAGTGGCAGGCGAAGGCGTCGCCGCTGTCGAGCAGCCGGTCGAGCGCGGCCTGGTAGAGATGGCCGCGCCCGCTCTGCCGCACGATCGCGCCGTCGGCGTGGAGTCCGAAGTGCTCCAGCGTACGCAACTGCGCCTGTGCGGCACCGGGGACCTCGCGCGGCGGATCGAGGTCTTCCACCCGCACCAGCCACTCGCCACCGGCATGGCGCGCCACCAGCCAGCTGCCGAGCGCGGCCACCAGCGAGCCGAAGTGCAGCGCGCCGGTGGGCGATGGCGCGAAGCGGCCGCGGTAGTCGGTCGGGTGGGGCATGGCTGAACGGGTCGCGCGCGCGGTTCGATCCACGACTTGAAATCCGGGGTCGTGCACCATAATCGATCCCGACGACCGGCGCCCGACGACGCCGGCCCTGGAAGACCACCCATGTTCAAGCGCATCACCCTGTTCCTGCTCACCAATCTCGCGGTGCTGGCCCTGGTCAGCATCGTCATGTCGATCTTCGGCGTGAACCCGTCCACCTTCGGCGGACTGCTGGTCATGGCCGCGCTGTTCGGCTTCGGCGGCTCGCTGATCTCGCTGTTGATGTCGAAGTGGACCGCCAAGCGCTTCAGCGGCGCGCATGTCATCGAACAGCCGCGCAACGAGGTCGAGCGCTGGCTGGTGGATACGGTCCGCCGCCAGGCCGATGCGGCCGGCATCGGCATGCCCGAGGTGGCCATCTACGACGCGCCGGAGATCAACGCCTTCGCCACCGGCGCCAACCGCAACAACGCCCTGGTGGCGGTCTCCACCGGCCTGCTGCGCTCGATGGACAAGGACGAGGCCGAGGCGGTGCTCGCCCACGAAGTGGCGCACGTGGCCAATGGCGACATGGTCACCATGGCCCTGCTGCAGGGCGTGCTGAATACCTTCGTGATCGTGCTGGCGCGCGTGGTCGGCCGGGTGGTCGACGGCTACCTCAATGGCGGTCGCGACAACGGCGGCGGGCTCGGCTATTTCGCCGTGGTGTTCGTGCTGGACATGGTGTTCGGCCTGTTCGCCAGCATGATCGCGATGTGGTTCTCGCGCCATCGCGAGTTCCGCGCCGACGCCGGCGGCGCCGCGCTGGCGGGGCGCGAGAAGATGATCGCCGCGCTGCAGCGGCTTGCCCAGAACCAGGGCGCCAACACGCTGCCCAAGCAGATCGCGGCCTTCGGCATCAGCGGTGCGATGGGCTTCGGCCTGCGCCGCCTGCTGCTGAGCCATCCGCCGCTGGAGGAGCGCATCGCCGCCCTGCGCAACGCGCCGCCCGAGGCGCTGCGCGAAGGCATCGCGGTCTAGCGCCGCGGCCGCTGCGGCCAGGTCGGGAAGAAAGGCGCCGGGAGACCGGCGCCTTTCCTTCATGCGGAACCCGTGCCGCGCCTATTCGAAGTCGTAGTTCATCGTCGGGCCGGGCGTGGCCAGGAAGTAGCCCTGCACGTAGTCCACGCCCGAGGAGAACAGGATCGACATGCTGGCCGCGTCCTGCACGTGCTCGGCGATGGTGCGGATGCCCAGCTCGCGCGCGCGGTTGG
>JAEXTE010000399.1 GCA_023453655.1 Pseudomonadota bacterium | reverse complement strand
CAGTAGATGTCCCCTCTGTGCGCGCCACGCGCACGCCGCCTCCTTGTTCTGCTGCGAAGCCGCCGGCCAGGGGAGGCGACTCCGGGTGAGCTCCACGCCAGCACCTCCGGTGAATCCATGCAGGTACCCATGGACTGGGCGTGCATGGGGCCCCGGTCATCGCGTTCCACTCGACGCCCCGGGGTACCGCCCCTCCCCTCGCTTGCGGGGGGAGGTTGGGAGGGGGGGACGCTCCGCATCCGCGATCCTGAGAGCACGCATCACATCCAAAGAAGAAAACGCCGGCCGCGGGTTTTCCCACGACCGGCGTTCCTCGCGACTCACTTCGAAACGAAGTCCAGCAGATCCTGGTTGAGCCGGTCCTTGTGCGTATCCGTGATCCCATGCGGCGCGCCCGGATACAGGATCACCTCGGCGTGCGGCACGTACTTCGGTACCAGCCGCGCCGACAGCTCCGGCGGCACGATCTGGTCGTCGGCGCCGTGGATCACCAGGGTCGGCACGTCGAACTTCGCCAGGTCGCCGCGGAAGTCGGTCGCCGAGAACGCGGCGATCGATTCGTAGGTATTGCGGTGTCCGGCCTGCATGCCCTGCAGGTAGAAGGTCTGGACCAGGCCCTCGTTCCGGGCGGCGCCGGGACGGTTGAAGCCGAAGAACGGGCCCGAGGCGATGTCCAGGTACTGCTGCGCGCGGTTCTCCTGCGCGGCCTTGCGGAAACCGTCGAACAGCTCGATCGGCGCGCCGCCCGGGTTGTCGTCGGTGCGCAGCATGAAGGGTGTGACCGCGCCCACCAGCACCGCCTTCTTCACCCGCCCGGTGCCGTGGCGGCCGATGTAGCGGGCGATCTCGCCGCCGCCGGTGGAAAAGCCCACCACGGTGACGTCGCGCAGGTCGAGCGCGGTGATCACCGCCGCCAGGTCATCGGCGTAGTGGTCCATGTCGTTGCCGTCCCAGGGCTGGCTGGAGCGGCCATGGCCGCGGCGGTCGTGGGCGACCACGCGGTAGCCGTTGGAGGCCAGGAACAGCATCTGCGATTCCCAGCTGTCCGAGTTCAGCGGCCAGCCGTGGCTGAGGGTGACGACCGGGCCGTCCTTCGGGCCCCAGTCCTTGAAGTACAGGCGCACGCCGTCGGCGGTGACGACATGGTCGCCTTCGACGGTGGCGGCGCGGGCGGCGGCTTCCAGACTCGTGGGCGAGGGCGTTGCGGCAGTAGCGGCGCTGGCGGCGGCGCGGATGCCGGTCGCGTGGGTGCGGGTGATGGCGTTCATGGGTTTCCTGTCTGTGGGGAGTGGGGGAAGTGGGGGTGGGGTGGCGTCAGTCGGCGATCGACAGCGTCACGTCGATGTTTCCGCGGGTCGCGTTGGAATAGGGGCAGACGATGTGCGCCTGCTCCACCAGCGACTGCAGCGTGTCGCGCTCGATGCCGGGGGCCGAGACGGTGAGCGCGGCCTCGATGCCGAAGCCCGTGGGGATCTGGCCGATGCCGACCTTGCCGGTGACGCTGGTGGACGCCGGCAGCTTCACCTTCTCGCGCGCGGCGACGAACTTCAGCGCGCCCAGGAAGCAGGCCGAGTAGCCCGCCGCGAACAGCTGTTCGGGATTGGTGCCGGAGCCGCCGGCGCCGCCGAGTTCGCGCGGGGTGGACAGCTGCACGTCGAGCACGCCGTCGTCGGAACGGGCGCTTCCGTCGCGTCCACCGGTGGCGGTGGCGGTGGCGGCGTAGAGGATTCGGTCGATGGCCATGGTGTCGCTCCTGTGGTGGATGGGCCGGGCAGGCTGCGCCGGTGAGACGTACTGTGCGGTCCCGGACGCGGCGCCTGGTGATGTAGAGTCCTGAAAACTTGTCCAGGAGTCCTGCGATGGCCGACCGGCTCGCCGCCCTGATGGCGCACTTCCCGGTCAGCGCCCACGTGTTCAACGCCGGGCCGCTGTGCGGGATCAATGCGGTCGAGGATCCTTCCGGGCGCGGGCAGCTGCACCTTGTGCGCGATGGCGCGGTCGAGGTGCAGTACGGGCGCGAGGCGCTGCAGGTCGAGCGCCCCAGCCTGCTGCTGTTCGCGCGGCCGCTCGCGCACCGCTTCGTCACCGATCCCGAACGCGGGGCCGACATGGTCTGCGCGCACCTGTCATTCGAGGGCGGAGCGGGCAATCCGATCGCCGCCTCGCTGCCGCCGCTGGTGTGCCTGCCGCTGGACGAGGTCGCGGGCGCGGCGCCGGTCCTGGGCCTGCTGTTCGAGGAGGCGTTCGAACAGCGCTGCGGCCGCATGGCGCTGGTGGAACGGCTGTTCGAGGTGGTGATGATCCAGGTGCTGCGCCAGCTGATGGAGCGCGACGGCCTGCGCGCCGGGATGTTGTCCGGACTCGCGCATCCGCGCCTGCGCGGCGCGCTGGCGGCGATGCACGACGCCCCCGCGCGCGAGTGGACGCTCGACGCCCTGGCGAACGCGGCCGGAATGTCGCGCAGCGTGTTCGCCGCGGCCTTCCGCGATACCGTCGGGACCACGCCGGGACAGTACCTGCAGGAATGGCGCATCGGCCTGGCGCAGCAGGCGCTGCGCCGCGGGCGGCCGCTCAAGGCGGTGGCGGCGGACGTGGGTTACGGCAGCGAGGCGGCGCTCTCGCGCGCGTTCAAGGCACAGACCGGGCGCTCGCCGCGCGAATGGCGCAGGGAACTGCGCGATCGCGACGAAGCCGCGTGAGCATCGAGCGGCGCGTTACGTCGCCGCAGCTGCGCCCCGTGCCTCGAGGCACGCCGCAGTCAGCGCCTGCATCGCGGCCAGGTAAGGCCCGGGTCCGTGGCTTACGCGCGCAACGCCGAGCCGGGCCAGCGCATCGACCGCGGGACAGCCGGGCACCCACATGATGTTGACCGGCAGCGGCGAGCGCTGCACGACGCGTTCGATCAGCGCCGGGTCGACCAGCCCCGGTACGAACAACCCGCTGGCGCCCGCCGCGGCATAGGCCTGCGCACGCGTCAGCGTGTCGTCGACCAGGGCGGCGTTGTGCGTCTCGGCGGGGCGCTGCAGGAACAGGTCGGTGCGGGCGTTGATGAAGAACGGCAGGCCGGCCGCATCGGCTGCGGCGCGTGCCTGGACGAGTCGCGCCGCCTGTTCATCCAGCGGACGCACGCCCGACACCAGTCCGTCCTCGAGGTTGCCGCCGACCGCGCCGGCGTCGATGGCGCGCGCGACGGTGTCGGCCGGATCGTCGTAGCCGCGTTCCAGGTCCACGGTCAGCGGCAGGTCGCTGACCGTGGCGATCCGCGCGACCGTCTCCAGGGTGGCCTCCAGCGGCAGTTGCTCGCCATCGGGCAGGCCGTGCGCGGCCGCCACCGACCAGCTGCTGGTGGCCAGTGCCTCGACCCCGCAGCCCGCGATGGTCCTCGCGCTGCCGGCGTCCCAGGCGTTGAACAGCAGCAGCGGCCGCGGGCCTTGGTGCAGGGCGTGCAGGCGACGGGCGAGCGGGGTGCGCGGATGCATGGCGTGGCTCCTGGCCGTATGGGTGCTGCGCAGGCTGCGCGCAGGGCATGCCGCCAGCAATGACGCGCAGGTCATGCCGGCATGACCCCGGGGTCATGGCAGCGGGGTGGCACGCGGCCGTATCCTCGCGGCATGGACGGTGCCCATCAGCGGCAGAGCAGCGACCTCGCTCCGGCGCCGGTCGGCCCGCGACTGCGCGCGTGGCGCAGTGCGCGGCACCTGAGCCAGCTCGAGCTGGCGCTGGCCGCCGATACCTCCGCGCGCCACCTGAGCTGCATCGAAACCGGCAAGTCGCGGCCGGGGCGCGAATTGCTGGGGCGGCTGGCCGACGCGCTGGAGATGCCGCTGCGCGAACGCAACGCGCTGCTGCTCGACGCGGGTTTCGCGCCGCAGTTTCCCGAGACCGCGCTCGGGGCCCCGGTACTGGCGCGCATCGACCAGGCCATCGACGCGATACTGGCGCAGCAGTCGCCGTACCCGGCCTTCCTGATCAACCGCCGCTGGGACGTGCTGCGCGCCAACGATGCCGCCGCGCGGGTCAACCGGTTGATGCTCGGCGGGCGCGACAGCGCGCACGCCAATATCCTGCGCCAGTTCTTCGACCCGGCCGACCTGCGCGCGGCAATCGTCAACTGGGAGGAGGTGGCGGGCGAACTGATCCGGCACCTGCACGAGCAGGTCGCGGCCGTGCCCGGCGACCGCGGCGCGCGCGAGCTGCTCGACCAGATGCTGGCCTATCCCGGCGTGCCCGCGCGCTGGCGATTGCGCGATATCTCGGCGCCGCCGTCGCCGTTGCTGACGACCGTGCTGCGCCGGGATGGCGTCGAGCTGCGCTTCTTCTCGACGATCACCACCTTCGCCATGCCACGCGACATCACGCTGGACGAACTGCACATCGAGTGCTGCTTCCCGATGGACGATGCCACCGTGGCCCACTGCCGCGCGCTGGCCGCCGGCGCGGACGCGCCCGGCGTCAGTCGATGAACTGCAGCCGCGCCAGCTCGGCGTAGAGCCCGCCCTGGGCGAGCAGCTGCCCGTGCGTACCCTGGGCGACGATGCGGCCCTGGTCCATCACCACGATGCGGTCGGCCTTGAGGATGGTCGCCAGCCGGTGCGCGATCACCAGCGTGGTGCGGCCTTCCATCAGGTGCTCCAGCGCGGTCTGCACCGCGCGCTCGCTCTGCGCGTCGAGCGCCGAGGTGGCCTCGTCGAGCAGCAGGATCGGCGCGTCGCGCAGCAGGGCGCGGGCGATGGCGATGCGCTGCTGCTGGCCGCCCGACAGGCGCGCGCCGCGCTCGCCCAGCTGTTCGTCGTAGCCGTGGGGCAGGGCGGCGATGAACTCGTGCGCCTCGGCGGCGCGCGCGGCGGCCTCGACCTCGGCGTCGCTGGCGCCGAGGCGGCCGTAGCGGATGTTCTCCCGCGCGCTGGCGGCGAAGATCGTCGGGTGCTGCGGCACCAGCGCCATCGCCTCGCGCAGCGCCATCGGGTCCAGGGTGGCCACGTCGATGCCGTCGACGCGCACCGTGCCCGACTGCGGGTCGTGGAAGCGCAGCAGCATGGCCAGGATCGTGCTCTTGCCCGCGCCGGAGGGGCCGACCAGGGCGACGGTCTCGCCCGGCGCCACCTCTAGGTCGAAGTCGTGCAGCGCCGGTGCTTCGGGCCGCGAGGGATAGTGGAACGTCACGCCCTCCAGACGCAGCGCGCCGCGCAGCGGTTGCGGCAGCGCCGCCGGCTGCGCCGCGACCGTGATGCCGCTGCGTTCGCCCAGCAGCTCGCTGATCCGGCCCATGCCGCCGGCCGCGCGCTGCAGTTCGTTCCACACCTCCGCCAGCGCGCCCACCGAGCCGGCACCCAGCAGCGCGTACAGCACGAACTGGCCCAGCGTGCCGGCGGTCATCTCGCCGCGGATCACGTCGTGCGCGCCCGACCACAGCACCAGGATGATCGCGCCGAAGATCAGCGAGATCGCCACCGCGGTGACCAGCGACTGCACGCCGATGCGGCGCCGCGCGGTGTCCACCGACAGCGCCACCGCGCCGGCGAAGCGTTCGCGCTCGTAGTCCTCGCGCGCGTGCGACTGCACGGTGCGGATCGCGCCCAGCGACTCGGCGGCCAGCGAGTTGGCGTCGGCCACGCGGTCCTGCGCCTGGCGCGAGATCTTCTGCAGCCGGCGCCCGCCGAGCACCAGCGGCAGCACGAACAGCGGGATGCCCACAAGGGCCCAGCCCGCCAGCTTCGGCGCGGTGACCACCAGCATCACCACGCTGCCCAGCACGGTGACCACGCTGCGCAGGGCCACCGACATGGTCGAGCCGATCACGCTGCGCAGCAGTTCGGTGTCCGCGCTCAGGCGCGAGACCAGTTCACCGCTGCGGCTGCGTTCGAAGAAGTCCTGGTCCAGGCCCACCAGGTGCGCGTACAGGCGGTTGCGCAGGTCGGCGACCACGCGTTCGCCCAGCAGCGAGACGAAGAAGAAGCGCGCGGCGGTGGCGAAGGCCAGCGCCAGCGCCACCAGCAGCACCATGGCGAAGGTGGCGTCGATGTTGCTGCCGCTGCTGAAGCCCTGGTCGATCACGTGGCGCACCGCCACCGGCAGCGCCAGGGTGGCGGTGGAGGAGGCGGCCAGCGCCACCAGCCAGGCGGCGAACAGCCGCTTCTGGCGCATGACGAAGGGCCAGAGCGTGCGCAGCGAGCCGATCGGGGCCTTGCCGGCGCCGGGCGCGGGGTCGCGGGCGCCGGTGCGCCGGTCGTGGGAGAACGCCATCAGCCTTCGTCGTCGAATCGTGCCCGGTCACGGGTGGCGTCGCGGAGCCGGATTTTCAAGGCGTCGGCCTGGTCGGCCGGCAGTTCGAGCGCAATCCGGGCCCCGTCCGCATCGAAGCTTTCCCCGAGCTTGGCGGCCGAGAACGACGGCAGCAGGTGGTGCAGCAGGGACACGTCCTCGAACGGCACGTGGACGCGCAGCTGCGCGGTTTCGAGCAGTGGCGTGCGCGGCGCCGTTCGCAGGCACTCGGCGGCCGACCCGCCGTAGGCGCGCACCAGGCCCCCGGCGCCGAGCTTGATCCCGCCGTACCAGCGCGTCACCACCACCATCACCCGGTCGAAGCCCTGGCCGTCGATCGCCGCCAGGATCGGCCGGCCTGCGGTGCCGGCCGGCTCGCCGTCGTCGCTGCTGCGGTAGTCGCCGCCCAGCCGCCATGCCCAGCAGTTGTGGGTGGCGTCGGGCACGGCCACCTCGCGCAGGAATGCGGCCGCGTCCGCGGCCGAGTCGATCGGCGCGCCCCGGGCGAGGAAGCGGCTGTGCTTGACCTCGATGACGTGCTGCACCGGCGCAGCAAGGGTGTCCAGCGTCATTCGTCGAGCAGCGGGCGCAGGTCGGCCGGCACCTTTGCGTGGGGATGGCGGCGCATGAACTCGCGCAGGCTGGCGCGCGCTGCGTCCACCTCGCCGCCTTCGCGCAGCTCGCGAATGCGCTGCAGCCAGTGCTCGCGCACCTCGGGCGAATCGGCCGAGGCGGGCGGACGGTCGTCCAGCGGCTGGTCGGCCACCACGTCGAATCCGGCCACCTCTTCGGCGCGGGTGCCGGTGACCACGATCTGCTCCACTGCAGGCGCGGGCGCCTTCGTGCGTGCCGCGTCGCCGGACGCGGCCGCGGGCGCCGGTGCCGGTGCCGGAGGGGCAGGTGGCGCGGGCGGCGGAGGCGGCGGCACGAATTCGATGGCCTCGTCCTGCGAGGCAGTGGTCCTGGTGCGCAG
>JAEXTE010000369.1 GCA_023453655.1 Pseudomonadota bacterium | reverse complement strand
TTCCAGGGCAGGGGCGCGATCGGCCACTGCAGCCGCAGCGGAACGCCCAGGTCGCGCCAGCCCTGCAGCGGCGCACCGACCGCATCCGGCGGGTCGGCGCGCTCGAGCAGGCGCTCGACCCAGGCGCAGGGCACCCGCAGCGCGCCCTGCAGCGCCGGCATGCGCGAGAGCGATCCCTCCGGCGCATCCTCGTCGACGATGAAGTCGAGCCACAACAGCGAGGCATCGTCCGGCGGCGGCGCCGCCTCGTCGGCGAGCGGCGTGAGCACCACGCCGAAGGCCTCGCTCAGCCGCATCAGCTGCGCCTCGTAGGCCAGGCTCCAGGCCAGCACGCGCGAGCGCCCGGTGTAATCGCTCCAGTGCGGGCCGTCGCCGTGCGCCGGCGCCATGAGCGCCAGGCCGATCCGCGTGCCTTCGGCATCGAGTTCGACGGTCTGCTCCGGCGGAGCGGGGCGCCCCGGCACGAACTGCAGCAGCCCGCCGTTGCCCAGGCTCCAGGCCTGCGGTGCGACGAAGAAGCTGCGCAGCGACGCGGCCTGCGCCGGCGACAGCGTGGGCACCAGGCCGCGCAGCGGGCGCACGTCGCGGGGGCCTGTGTTGCCCGTGCCCGCAGGCGCGCGGCGCCGGCGCCGACCCTTGCCCGTATCGTCCGTCGCGCGCTCAGCCATGGCCCAGTGCCACCTTCATCAATTCGGGGAGGGAGCGCACGCCGAGCTTGGACATCATGTTCGCCCGGTGCAGTTCGACGGTCTTGATGCTGATGCCGAGGATGTCGGCGATGATCTTGTTGGGTTTGCTCGCCACCACCAGGTCGAGCACCTGGCGCTCGCGCGGACTCAGCCTGCCGAGGGCGGGATTGTGCACGGGTCCCTGCTCGCGGCGGCCGGCGAAGGCGGCCTGGATGGCGTGCAACAGCGCCTGTTCGGTAAAGGGCTTCTCGAGGAAGTTGGCCGCGCCCTTGCGCATCGCTTCCACCGCGAGCGGCACGTCGCCATGGGCGGTGACGAACACCAGCGGCAGCCGGATGCCGCGGCGGATCAGCTCGTCCTGCAGCTGCAGCCCGCTCATCTGCGGCATGCGGATGTCGGAGACCAGGCATTCCTCGTGGGTGCCGTGGCGCTCGCCCTCGTACGCGGACAGGAAAGCCGCCGCCGAGGGATACGGCTGCGGCTCGAAGCCCGCCGTTTCCAGCAGCCAGGCGGTGGAATCGCGGAAGCCGTCGTTGTCGTCGACCAGGTACACCCGCGCGGACGCCATTCCCTAGATCCTCCCTTCCGCCCGGGGCAGCGTGAATGCGAACACGCTGCCGCCTCCTGGGCGTGCCTCGAAGAACAGACGGCCCTCATGGTATTCGATGATCGAGCGGCAGATCGCCAGTCCGATGCCGAGTCCGTCCGACTTGGTGGTGAAGAACGGCGAGAACAGCTGTTCGCTTTCGGCCGGGCTGAGGCCGCCGCCGCGGTCGAGCACGCGCACCTCGACCTCGTCGTCGAGGTTCACGCGGCCCTCGATGCGCAGCTCGCGCTGTCCGCCAGGCACCGCGCGCATGGCCTCGATCGCGTTCTTCACCAGGTTCAGCAGCACCTGCTCGACCATCACCCGGTCGGCGAACACCGCAGGCAGTCCCGGCGCGAGCGCCAGCTCGATGCACAGCTGCTGGCGCTCGGCCTCGAGCCGCAGCAGTTCCAGCACGGTGCCGGCGATCGTGCCGATCTCGTGCGCGTCGCGCTTCGGTTCGCGCGCGCGCACGAACTCGCGCACGCGCGCGATCACCGCGCTGGCGTGCTCGGCCTGGGTACGCGCCGCCAGCAGCGCGCGCTCGACCTGCGCAGGACCGCCAGCCTGGCCGACCAGGCGAAGGCTTCCGTTCAGGTAATTCACGATCGCGGCGAGTGGCTGGTTGAGTTCGTGCGCCAGCGTGGCCGCCATCTCGCCGACCGACATCAGCCGCGAGGTGAACAGCAGCTTTTCCTGCTGGTGCTTGTGGGTATCCAGCGCCTTCAGGCGTTCGCTGATGTCGACCGCGGTCATCAACTCGACTTCGCCCTTCTCCAGCGACAGCGGCCGCCAATGCAGCGCGTACCAGTGTCCGCTGTGCGGGGCGCGCACTTCGGCCCCATCCGCGGGTGGTCCGGCACCCAGTGCAGCCAGCAGGGTGCCGCGCTCGCGATGGCCGGGCAGCGCCGAAAACGCGTCGAAGAAGCAGCGATTGCCGGCCACCAGCGCGCCGCTGCCGCGCGAAAAGGCCGCACAGGCAAACGGTACCGCATCGAGGATGGTACCCAGCGTGGTCGATGCGGCGTCCGCGGCGGGGCGGCGACGCACGGCTGGGCGACTCACGCAGCCGCGCTCCGCAGCCCGGCCCGCACGCACGGCCGCATCGCGCGCCTGCTAGGGTAGTCGCCCGACGCGGGCGCGAGGCGCGCCCGCCCAGCCGCCGGAACAACACCGATGACGACCCGTCGCCATGTCCTGACCTTGCCGGCCAGCCTCTCGCTCGCGCTGTCCGCCAGCGCAGCCGCCACGGGCACGACGCCCGTTCCCGAAAAGGCACCGTATTTCTGGGAACTGATGGCGATCCTGCTGCCGCTGGCCTTCATCATCGTCTGTCTGCTCGTCCTGCTGCGGTTCCTGCGCCGGCGCTTCGGCCTGTCCGGCCCCGATGCGCCCCTCTCCGTGGTCCAGGTGCTGCCGGTGGGGCCACGCGAGCGCATCGTCGTACTGCGCTCGCGCGCCGGCCGCGCGTTCGCCGGCGGCGTTGCCGCCGGAAGCGTTCGCCTGCTCTCCGACCTCGACAGTGAAGACCTCGGGCCCGTCGACGGGACGAAGCCGCAGCAAGCCGACACGTTGCCGTTATTACAGCGGTTCATGGTTAAACGTCCGTGATGCAAGAAGTGTTACCGGTCACACTCCGCGAAACGGATGCGCCTGCAACATCCTGTTGACTCGCGTATAACATCGCGACGATATATGTAGCATCGGCGACGCGGCACGCAGTACCGGTGACGCGGCGCGGACATCGCGAACACGCTCCGCGCGCATCCCCCCAATGCGCCGGAGTACGCGGCATCCACGCCCTGTCGCCACGCCCCTTCCCCCGAGGGCCATGGATGACCACAAGCGTTCGCAGTTGGCTGAATGCCCTGTTCGCCGCCCCAGACGGCGCTGCGCCCCGCAAGGGCGTGGGCTACAGCGACGTGATCCTCGCCTTTGGCGCGGTGCTGATCATCAGCGTGATGATCCTGCCGCTGCCGCTGGTGGTCATCGATGCGCTGGTGGCGGTCAACATCTCGATCGGTTTCGGCCTGCTGCTGCTGGGCATCTACATCCCCAACCCGGTGGCGTTCTCCAGCTTTCCCAGCGTGCTGCTGCTGACCACGCTGTTCCGCCTGGCGATCTCGATCGCGATCACCAAGTCGATCCTGCTGCACGCCGACGGCGGCCACATCGTCGAGACCTTCGGCACCCTGGTGGCGGGCAACAACCTGGTCGTCGGCCTGGTGGTGTTCCTGATCATCACCGTGGTCCAGTTCATCGTCATCGCCAAGGGTTCCGAGCGCGTGGCCGAGGTCGCCGCGCGCTTCACCCTCGACGCCATGCCCGGCAAGCAGCTGTCGATCGACTCGGACCTGCGCGCGGGGCTGATCGACAAGGACGAGGCGCGGCGCAAGCGGCGCCTGCTCGAGACCGAGAGCCAGTTGCACGGCTCGCTCGACGGCGCGATGAAGTTCGTCAAGGGCGATGCGATCTGCGGCATCGTCATCATCCTGGTCAACCTGCTCGGCGGCCTGGCGATCGGCGTGCTGCAGAAGGACATGAGCCTGGCGCAGGCCACCCACACCTACAGCATCCTGACCATCGGCGACGGGCTGGTCTCGCAGATTCCCGCCATCCTCGCGACGATGGCCGCGGGCCTGGTGGTCACCCGCACCACCGGCGAGATCGACGACCGCCACCTGGGCGACGCGATCGGCCGCCAGGTCGGCGCGCAGCCGCGCGT
>JAEXTE010000348.1 GCA_023453655.1 Pseudomonadota bacterium | reverse complement strand
GCCAGGGTGCAGGCGCGCGCGGGGCCGAGCCCGGGCAGGCGCGCCATCTCCTGCGCCGGCAGCTCCAGCAGGCGGCGCAGCGGGCCGTGGTGCTCCAGCAGCTGGCGGGCGGTCGCGACCGCGTCCAGTCCGCGCCGGCCCGAGCCCAGGAAGATCGCCAGCAGTTCGGCGTCCGACAGCGCGCGCGCGCCCCGCGCGAGCAGCTTCTCGCGGGGACGTTCCAGCCTGGGCCAGTCGCGGATATGCATGCGGTCGCTCACCGAAAGCGGGCGCTGGCGGCCGGCACGGGTGCCGGGCGGGACAGGGGAAATCGCGTCGGGCACCGCGACCGGCCGGCCACCAGCATGGCCACGATTGCAGCGCGAACGGAACGCGCCGGCCGCCGGGCGGGCACCCGCCATCGGGTAAGCTGTCGGCCGGTTCCGGCGTAGGACTTTCCTGACGATGCCAGCGCAGCGCGGCCTGCATGGACAACGCCTGCTGCTGTGCGTCTGCGGCGGGATCGCGGCCTACAAGGCCGCCGAGCTGGTGCGGCGCCTCGGCGACGCCGGCGCCACGGTGCAGGTGGCGATGACCGAGAGCGCGCAGCGCTTCGTCGGCGCGCAGACCTTCCAGGCGCTGAGCGGGCGGCCGGTGCGCACCAGCCTGTGGGACGCCGCCGCGGAGGCGGCGATGGGCCATATCGAACTGGCCCGCTGGGCCGACCGCGTCGTGGTCGCGCCGGCCACCGCCAACACCCTGGCCAAGCTCGCGCATGGCCTGGCCGACGACCTGGTCAGCACCCTGTGCCTGGCGACCACCGCGCCGATCACCCTGTGCCCGGCGATGAACCACCGCATGTGGCTGCACCCTGCCACCCAGGCCAATATCGCCCTGCTGCGCGAGCGCGGCGCGCAGATCGTCGGCCCGGAGGACGGTCCGCTCGCCGAAGGCGAATCGGGCCCCGGGCGGCTCAGCGAACCGGCGGCGATCGTGGCCGCGCTGGAGGCCGCATGAGCGGTGCGCTCGCCGGGCGGCGGGTGCTGGTCAGCGCCGGCCCCACCTACGAGGACATCGATCCGGTGCGCTTCCTCGGCAACCGCAGCAGCGGCAAGATGGGCTTCGCGGTCGCCGCGGCGGCGCGCGCGCTCGGTGCCGAGGTGGTGCTGGTGGCCGGTCCGGTACAGCTGCCCACGCCCGAGGGCGTGCGGCGCATCGACGTGCGCTCGGCCAGCCAGATGCATGCGGCGGTGATGGCGGCGCTGCCGGCCGACGTCTACATCGGCGCGGCCGCGGTGGCCGATTTCACCCCGCACGCGGTGAGCGAGCACAAGATCAAGAAGACCGCGGGCAGCGACACCCTGGTGCTGGAACTGGCGCGCACGCCCGACATCCTGGCCGGGGTGGCCGCGCACGCGCGGCGTCCCGCGCTGGTGGTCGGCTTCGCGGCCGAGACCGAGGAGGTCGAACGCTACGCGCGCGGCAAGCTGCAGGCCAAGCGGCTCGACCTGATCGCCGCCAACCTGGTCGGCGGCGCCGAGGGCGGCTTCGAGCGCGACGACAACGCCCTGGTCGTCTACTGGGAAGGCGGCGAACGCAGGCTCGGGCCGGCGCCCAAGACCGAGGTCGCCGCACAGCTGGTGCAACTGGTTGCGGAGCGCATCGCGGCATGAGTGGCCAGGATTTCGTCCTCCAGGTGAAGCTGCTCGACCCGCGGCTGGGAAGTGAGTGGCCGCTGCCCGCGCATGCCACCGACGGCAGCGCCGGACTCGACCTGCGCGCCGCGCTCGACGCGCCGCTGGCGCTGGCGCCCGGCGATGCCGCGCTGGTGCCCTCGGGCATGGCCATCCACATCGGCGATCCCGGCCTGTGCGCGGTGATCCTGCCGCGCTCCGGGCTCGGCCATAAGCACGGCATCGTGCTGGGCAACGGCACCGGCCTGATCGACGCGGACTACCAGGGCCCGCTGCTGATCAGCGTCTGGAACCGCGGCAGCGCCGCGTTCACCATCGAGCCGGGCGACCGCATCGCGCAGCTGGTGATCCTGCCGGTGGTCCGGGCGCAGCTGCAGCTCGTGGATACTTTCAGCGACAGTGCGCGCGGCGCGGGCGGCTTCGGCCACACCGGCGTGCGCTGACGGGAATACTCAGGGGAATGGCATGAGCGGAACGAGCGGAAGGTCGAGGGCGCGCGCACTCGCGCAGGCGCGGCCATTGCTGCCGTGGCTGGCGGTCGCGGTGGCGGCGCTGGCGGTGTGGCTGGCCTGGAGCGGCTGGCGCGGGCTGCAGGACGGCACGCGCCTGACCAGCATGACGCTGGCGCGCGACACCGCCGCAAGCGTGGCCTCGTCCAACCTGCGCGGCGAGCTCAAGCGCATGACCGACCACCTGGCGCGCGCGGAAGTGCAGGCGGCGCTGCAGGCCGGCGACCTGGATGCGGCGGCACGCGCGCTGGCGGTCCACTGGCCGCAGCTGGAGCAGGCGCAGGTGCACCCGGCCGACCTCACCGCCGCCTATGCCGCACTGCCGGCTGCCGGTTTCGGCGCGGTGGCGGTGATGGAGGCGGCGCTGGCCGAAGACGGTCCGGTGGTCGCAGTGATCCGTGCCGGCGACGCGCCGCGCGTGGCCGTGGCCTCGCCCGCGCGCCACGGCGACGTCCTGGCGGGAGTGGCGCTCGCGCAGCTGCCGCTTTCGCGCGCCATCCAGGGGCTGGAGGCCGCCGACATCGACCCGGCCACCTACGTGGCGCTGCGCCAGGGGGGCTTCACCCTGCTCGAGCGTGGCGACCTGGCCCAGGCGGAGGGTGCCGAACGCATGGCGGTGCCGGTCAACGGCACGCCGCTGCGCGTCGCCGCCGCGATGCCGCCGGCCGTGGCCGCGCCGTTCGGGCTGCAGGGCATCCCGCTGTTCGTTGCGGTCGGCGGCCTGCTGCTGCTCGCCTACCTGCTGTGGCGACTGCCCGCGCCGGTGCTGCGCGCGATGGAGGGCGCGGCACCCGTGGACGATGCGCAGGCGCCGACCCTGGCCGAAGCGCTGGTCGCCGGACCCGAAACCGAAGAGGGTTCATCCGCTGCAGACGCGCCGCCCACCATTGTCGTCCGCGATATGAGACCAGAACCTGTGAACATCGACCGCGGCATCTTCCGCGCCTACGACATCCGCGGCGTGGTGGGCCAGACCCTCGACGCCGGCGTCGCCGAACTGATCGGCCATTCGGTCGGCTCGCTCATGCACGAGCAGGGCCTGTCCGACATCGTGGTCGGCCGCGACGGCCGCCTGTCCGGTCCCGACATGGTGGCCGGCCTCGTGCGCGGCCTGCGCAAGGCCGGGCGCAACGTCATCGACATCGGCATGGCGCCCACCCCCGTCACCTACTTCGGCGCCTTCCACCTGCGCACCGGTTGCTGCATCTCGGTCACCGGCAGCCACAATCCGCCCGACTACAACGGCTTCAAGATCGTGGTCGGCGGGCAGAGCCTGTCGGGACAGGCCATCACCGACCTGTACGCGCGCATCGCCGACGGCCGCCTGCACGACGCGCCCGAGCCGGGCGATGCGAGCGAGCGCGACATCGGCGACGCCTACGTCGAGCGGATCAGCCAGGACGTGCAGCTGGCGAGGCCGATCAAGGTGGTGGTCGATGCCGGCAACGGCGTCGCCGGCGAGATCGGCCCGCGCGTGCTCGAGGCGATCGGCGCCGAGGTCATCCCGCTGTTCTGCGAGATCGACGGCACCTTCCCCAACCACCATCCGGACCCCAGCGAGCCGCACAACCTCCAGGACCTGATCGACACGGTCAAGCGCTTCGACGCCGACCTGGGCATCGCCTTCGACGGCGACGGCGACCGCCTGGGCGTGGTGACGAAGGACGGCGAGAACATCTATCCCGACCGCCTGCTGATGCTGTTCGCGGCCGACGTGCTCGACCGCAACCCGGGTGCGGTGATCGTGTACGACGTCAAGTGCACCGGGCGGCTGCCCGGCCACATCCTGCGCCACGGCGGCAGCCCGCTGATGTGGAAGACCGGGCACTCGCTGATCAAGGCCAAGATGCGCGAGACCGAGGCCGAACTGGCCGGCGAGATGAGCGGCCACTTCTTCTTCCAGGAGCGCTGGTACGGCTTCGACGACGGCATCTACGCCGCCGCGCGCCTGCTCGAGATCCTGGCGCTGGATCCGGGCGAACCCAGCGAGGCGCTGGCCGCGCTGCCCGGCGGCGTGTCCACGCCCGAGATCAAGGTCGAGGTGGCCGACGGCAACCCGCACGGCTTCGTCGAGCGCTTCCAGAAGCAGGCGAAGTTCGAGGGTGCGCGCCTGTCGACGATCGATGGCCTGCGCGTGGACTGGAACGACGGCTGGGGCCTGGTGCGCGCGTCCAACACCACGCCGGTGCTGGTGCTGCGCTTCGACGCCGATACGCAGGAGGCGCTGGACCGCATCCTGGGCGATTTCCGCGCGCAGATCGCGCTGGTGGATCCGGAGCTGCAGCTACCGTTCTGATTTCCGGACTGCGCCGCGCACCTGGCATGGGGGATACCGCGCCGGGGCGTTGGGGGTGCGGGACGGCCGGCTACGGGGAGCGCTCAAGGACAGGCGTCTCCTCGGCGGCCCCGTCTTGCTCGTGAGAGTCGTACGGGCTCGGCCGTCTCGCGGGGGTCTAGTTGCAGGTACCACCGCCCCGTGTCCGGCCGGGTCGAGGTCCTGCAGGTGGCGCGCCAAGGGATACGCCCCGCCTGCCGTGCGCCACGCCCGGGGCGGCCGGTGTCTGCCGCCTCAGCCGCGCGCGATCTCCACGCGCTTGCCATCGGCCTTCGCCGAAGCGAACGCCGCATCGACCACGCGCAGGTCGCGCAGGCCCTCCTCGCCCGGCACGCGCGGCGTGGTGCCGGCGATGATCGACTGCGCATCGTTGTCCATCTGTTCGGCCTGCATGCGCGGCAGCTTGCCCAGCTGCGGCTCGAACACGGTGCCGTCGCTGGCGCGGCCGCGGTTGCCGTCGTAACCCTGGAACGGCGACATCGTGTACCAGCCGCGTTCGCAGTCCACCTGCAGCGTGTTGAGGTTGCGGCCGAAGCTGGTCACGCACTCGGCGACGATGTCCTCGGGGAACTCGAGGCGGAAGCGCATCGTCTCGTCCACGCCCTTGAACAGCTCGCGGCGCGCCGTCTCGTCCCAGGCCTGCACCGCCAGCGGTTCCATGCCGGTGCAGTAGCGCGCGGCGTTGATGCAGTACACGCCCATGTCGTACATCGCGCCGCCGCCGCGCGCCGGATCCAGGCGCCAGGCATCGTCGGCGCCGTCGCGCCAGCCGAACCAGCCGGCGTCGGCGCGCAGCTTGACGATGCGGCCGAACGGCCGCTCCTTCGCCATCGCCATGAAGCGGCGTGTATTGGGCTCGTGCTGCATGCGGTAGCCCACCGCCAGCTGCACCCGGTTGTCGCGGCAGGCCTTGATCATGGCTTCGCCCTCGGCCGCGTCCATCGCCATCGGCTTCTCGCACCACACGTGCTTGCCGGCCCTGGCGGCGATCTCGGCCAGGGAACGGTGCACGTGGTTGGGCGTGGCGATGTACACCACGTCGATCTCGTCGTTGTCGGCGATGCGGTGGAAGTCGTCGTAGGAATAGAGGTTGGCATCGGCGATGCCGTACTTGCGCTGCCACTCGCCGAGCTTGGCGGGCGTGCCGCTGACCAGTCCGGCCAGCCGGCAGTGGCGGGTCAGCTGCAGCGCGGGCGCCAGCAGTTCGGCGGCGTAGTAGCCCAGTCCGACCAGCGCGACGCCGATCCTGCGGTCCTGGGCCAGTCCACGCGGCGTCCACGCCGCGGCGGCGCCTGCGACCGCCATCGACTGCAGCGCCTCGCGGCGGGTCCAGCCATTGCCAACCTGCTTGCCCATCGCGCTCCCTCCTCCCGGTGTCGATCCGCATGTTAGCGCTCACAGGACCGTCCGGGGCCGGCCGGGCGATAATGCATCCATGCCTGGCCCGTCTTCCCGTCGTGTTGCCGTCGTCGGCGGCGGCCCCGCCGGGCTCATCGCCGCCGAACGCCTGTGCGCCGCCGGCCTGGCGGTGGATCTGTACGAGGCCAAGGGCTCGGTGGGCCGGAAGTTCCTGATCGCCGGCAAGGGCGGCCTCAACCTCACCCATTCCGACCCGCCGGCGCGGTTCGCCGCCCGCTACCGCGAGCGCGAGGCCGCGGTCGCGCGCTGGCTGGCGCGATTCGATGCGGCGGCGCTGCGCGACTGGGCGCGGGGACTGGGCGGGGACACCTATGTCGGCAGTTCGGGGCGGGTGTTCCCGCTCGACCGCAAGGCCGCGCCTCTGCTGCGCGGCTGGGTGCGGCGGCTGCGCGACCAGGGCGTGTCCTTCCACGTGCACCACCGCTGGACCGGCTGGGCCGTGGGCGGGGCCTTGCGTTTCGACACGCCCGGCGGCGAGCGCCTGGCGGCGGCCGATGCGACGGTACTCGCGCTGGGCGGCGCGAGCTGGCCGCAGCTGGGCAGCGACGGTGGATGGGTGCCCCTGCTGCAGGCGCGCGGCGTGGACGTGGCGCCCCTGCAGCCGGCCAACTGCGGATTCGACATCGGCTGGTCGGCGCACCTGGCCGAGCGCCACGCGGGCGCGCCGCTCAAGCCCGTGGTCGTGCACTGGACCGGCCCGGACGGCGCCGCGCAGTCGCTGCAGGGCGAGTGCGTGCTGACCGGCACCGGGCTGGAAGGCAGCGTGATCTACGCCATCTCCGCGCAGTTGCGCGAGCTTGTCGAGCGCGACGGAAGTGCCGCCATTGCCCTGGACCTCGCGCCAGGACGCGACGAGGCCACGTTGCGCGACGCGCTCGGGCGCCCGCGCGGGGGCCGCAGCCTGTCCGAGCACCTGCGCCGCGCGACCGGCCTGCACGGCGCCAAGGCGGCACTGCTGCGCGAAGTGCTCGATGGCGCCGCGATGCAGGATCCGGTGCGGCTGGCGGCCACGATCAAGCGGCTGGCGCTGCGCCTTGCTCGGCCGCGCCCGGTGGACGAAGCGATCAGCAGCGCCGGCGGCGTCCGGCTCGAGGCGCTGGACGATGCGCTGATGGCACGCGCGCTGCCCGGCCTGTTCTGCGCGGGCGAGATGCTGGACTGGGAGGCCCCGACCGGCGGCTACCTCCTCACCGCCTGCTTCGCCAGCGGCCTGGTCGCGGCGGAAGGCGCGATCGACTGGCTGGACGCGAACCCCGCCCGCTGACGGCGGCCCGGCCCGACGGCCGGCGTGCCGAGATCAACGCCGGGCGGGCGCGCGCAGCGCGTGGTAGCGCTCGATCGCGTGCTCGAGTTCGGCGTCCAGCGAGGCACGCTCTTCCTGCTGCTGGCGCATGATCGCCTGCTGGCGCAGCAGGTCCACGTGCTGGGCGCGGATGTTGCCGGCAAGCGCCTTCCCCACCGGCTCGCCACGCAGTTCCAGGTCGTTGGCCTGGCGCAGCAGCGAGACCAGGCTCTGGCGCAGGTTGTCCACGCCCATGCGCGAGGTCTTGAGGCCTTCGTCGATGAGCACGATGCGGTCGTCGAACGCGCGGCGCAGGTCTTCCTCGGTCTCGTAGGACTCGGCCATGGCGCGCTCGCGGCGCAGGCGCGCGGCCTCGGCGTTGGCCGCGATGCGGGCCTGGTGCTCGGCTTCCTCGGCGGCGGCGCGCTCTTCGGGGGTCAGCTGCTCGCCCAGCCGCGCCAGCGGCCGGCCGGTGCGACTCATTTCGGTGCGGGCGGCGTCGACCGCCTCGGGCGGCAGCGCGTCGCCGCAGACCTTGCGGCCGTTCTCGTTCCAGCAGTAAAGCTTCTTTTCCGCCGGCGCCGCCCGGTTCTGGGCCTGCAGGGCGGCAGGCAGCCAGCACAGCGCGGCGATGGCGAACACGGCCTGGATCTTCATCGAACGCCGCCCCCCGCGGCCCGGATCAACGCTGGATGTCGCGGACACCATATTGCACCCGATAGGCCTGCAGGCGCTCGCGCTCGTCGGCCAGGGCGTCGCTCGCGTCGGCGAAGGCCAGCAGGTCGCCCAGGGTGGCCACGGCGATCACCGGGATCCCGGCCTCCTCCGCCACGGCCTGGGCCGCCGACCGCGACTGTCCTTCGCCGGCGATCTCCTGCCGGTCGAGCGCGATCACGATGCCGGCCGCGGTCCCGCCGCCGCCCTCGATGATGCCCAGCGCCTCGCGGATCGCGGTGCCGGCGGTGATCACGTCGTCCACCACCAGCACGCGACGGCCGGCCAGCGGCGCGCCAATCAGGCTGCCGCCTTCTCCGTGCGCCTTGGCCTCCTTGCGGTTGAACGCCACCGGCAGGTCGCGGCCCCGCCGCGCGTACTCGCAGGCCAGCGCCGTGGCCAGCGGGATGCCCTTGTAGGCCGGGCCGAACAGCAGGTCGAAGCCGATCCCGGCCTGCTCCAGCGCGTCGGCGTAGCAGGCGGCCAGCGCCGACAGCGCCGCGCCAGAGTTGAACAGCCCGGCGTTGAAGAAGTAGGGACTCACCCGCCCGGACTTGAGCGTGAACTCGCCGAAGCGCAGCGCCTGCGCCTGCAGGGCCAGGTCCAGGAAACGGGTGCGATGGTCGCTCATGCGGCGCATTGTCCCACAGGCGCCAGCCGCGCTTGATCACGATCAATGTCCGGATGCCGCCCCGCCGGTCCAATCGTGCTGCAGACGGGAATGGAGCAGGTGCGATGGCAGGTTGGCGGAAGACGGGGGTCGCGGTGGGGCTGGCGCTGGGCCTGGCCGGCACTGCGGGACTGGCGCTGGGGCTGGCGGGTGCGGCGGCGCGCGCGGACGAGGGCGACGCGTTGCGGGCCATGGCCACGGCCCTGTTCGCGCCGCTGCCGGACGATGGCGGGCAGGTGCGCGGCCGGCCGGTCGATGCCCGCCAGGTCGAGCTGGGCCGGATGCTGTTTTTCGATCCGCGCCTGTCGCGCAGCCACGTGATCAGCTGCAACACCTGCCACAACGTGGGCACCGGCGGCGCGGACAACGTGCCGACCTCGATCGGCCATGGCTGGCAGAAGGGCCCGCGCAACTCGCCCACGGTGCTCAACGCCGTGCTCAATGCCGCCCAGTTCTGGGACGGGCGCGCCGCCGACCTGGCCGAGCAGGCCAAGGGACCGGTGCAGGCCAGCGTGGAGATGAACAACACGCCCGAGCGCGTGGTCGAAACCTTGGAGAGCATGCCCGAGTACGTGCGCCGCTTCGGCGAGGCGTTTCCCGGCGATCCCGATCCGGTGAGCTTCGACAACATGGCGCTGGCGATCGAGGCCTTCGAGGCCACCCTGGTCACGCCGGGTGCGCGCTTCGACCGCTACCTGGCCGGCGAAACCGATGCGCTGGACGCCACCGAGCGCCGCGGCCTGCAGCTGTTCATCGACAGCGGCTGCGGCGCCTGCCACAACGGCCCCAACCTCGGTGGACAGGCCTACTTCCCGTTCGGCGTGATCGAGCGTCCCGGCGCCGACATCCTGCCCGAGGGCGACAAGGGCCGCTTCGCCGTCACCCAGACCGCCAGCGACGCATACGTGTTCCGCGCCGCACCGTTGCGCAATGTCGAACTCACCGCGCCGTACTTCCACAGCGGCCAGGTCTGGGACCTGGAGCAGGCGGTGGCGATCATGGGCAACGCACAGCTGGGCCGCGAGCTGGATGCGGAGCAGGCGCGGGCGATCGCGGCCTTCCTGCGCACCCTGACCGGCCGCCAGCCGCGCATCGAGCATCCGTTGTTGCCGCCCAGCACCGCCCGCACGCCACGGCCGGAGTAGCGCGCGGCCGCGCCGCGACCGTGGATGCGACAATTGCCGGTTTCCCGCTGACCCCAAGGAGCCCCGGATGCCCGGCCTGCCCCCCTGCCCGCAGTGCGGCTCGACCTACACCTACGAGGACGGTGCGCTGCTGGTCTGCCCCGAATGCGCGCACGAGTGGTCGCCGGCCGAGCAGGCCGAACAGGCCGCCGCCGAGGCCCGCGCGGCCCAGGTCTGCGATGCCAACGGCACGCCGCTGGCCGACGGCGACAGCGTGGTGGTGATCAAGGACCTGAAGGTGAAGGGCTCCTCGCTGGTGGTGAAGGTCGGTACCAAAGTGCGCAACATCCGCCTGGTCGATGGCGACCACGACATCGACTGCAGGATCGACGGCGTCGGCCAGATGGGCCTGAAGTCGGAGTTCGTGCGCAAGGCCTGAACGCGGCCGCGCGTGCGGTCCGGCCGCCCGGCCGCGGACGCGGACCGGCGCGGGAATGGGCTAGGCTTGCGCCACGCCCATTCCCGTCCCCCGCATGCGCATCGTCAGCTTCAACGCCAACGGCATCCGTTCCGCCGCCAACAAGGGCTTCTTCGGCTGGCTCGAGGCCCAGCAGGCCGACGTGGTCTGCCTGCAGGAAACCAAGGCCCAGGAAGACCAGCTCTCCGATCCCTGCTTCCGGCCGCTCGGCCACTGCGTGTACCGCGACGCGATCACCAAGAAGGGTTACAGCGGCGTGGCGATCTACAGCCGCCGCGAGCCCGACGAGGTGCGCACGTCGCTGGGCTGGGCGCCGTTCGACGACGAGGGCCGCTACATCGAGGCGCGCTACGGCAACCTCAGCGTGGTGTCGTTCTACATCCCCTCCGGTTCCTCCGGCGAGCTGCGCCAGGGCTTCAAGTTCGAGGTGATGGACTGGCTGCGTCCGATCCTGGACGAGTGGCTGGCCAGCGGCCGCGAGTACGTGCTGTGCGGCGACTGGAACATCGTGCGCGCGAAGAACGACATCAGGAACTGGTCCAGCTACCAGAAGAACTCCGGCTGCCTGCCGCCCGAGCGCGCCTGGCTCAATTCGATGATCGCCGACGGACACGGCGACGGCCTGGTCGAACCGCCCGCGCGCGGCTGGAAGGACAGCTTCCGCGTCGCGAAACCCGACGCCGTCGAATACACCTGGTGGAGCAACCGCGGTGCCGCGCGCGCCAACAACGTGGGTTGGCGCATCGACTACCAGCTGGCCACGCCGGGGATCGCCGAATCGATCACCGGCTGCGCCGTCGCGCGCGAGCCGCGCTTCTCCGACCACGCGCCCAACGTCGTGGACTACGACGCGTGAGTGCGGCCAAGCCGTCGGTCTGGAAGGCGTTCACGCAGCCGGCGGCGTGGACGATGTTCTTCTTCGGCTTCGCCTCGGGCATGCCCTTCCTGCTGGTGGCCGGCACCCTGGCCTACTGGCTCACGGAAAACGGCCTCGAGCTCAAGAACATCACCCTGATCGCCAGCGCCGGCATGAGCTACACGCTCAAGTTCCTGTGGGCGCCGCTGGTCGACCGCTGGCGGCTGCCGGTCCTGGGTCGGCTGGGACAGCGCCGCGGCTGGCTGCTGCTGGCGCTGTCCATCGTGATCGCCGGCCTGTTGCTGATGGCCCAGCTCACGCCCGACCGGCTCGCGGCCTTCGTGTGGATCACGTTGATGACCGCGTTCGCAGGCGCCACGCTCGACATCGCGGTGGATGCCTACCGCGTCGAGATCGCCCCGCGCGAATCGCAGGGCGCGCTGGTGGCGACCTATTCGCTGGGCTACCGCATCGCGCTGATCGTGACCGGCGCGCTGGCCCTGGTGCTGGCCGACCATGTCGCCTGGCCGGTGGTGTACCGGGTGATGGCGCTGGTGATGCTGGTGCCGGTGGTGGCGGTGTTCGTGGCGCGCGAGCCGGATGTGCTGCGCGTGCGCACCGAGACCTGGGCCCAAGGGCTGCGCGAGGGCGTGGTCGAACCCTTCGCCGACTTCTTCCGCCGCTTCGGCGGTGCGCTGGCGCTGGCGCTGCTGGCCTTCATCCTGCTGGCCAAGATCTCCGACCAGTCGCTGGGCGGCGGGATCATGGCGCCGTTCTACCTCGGCCAGGGATTCAGCAAGACCGAGATCGCGGCGGTGTCCAAGGTCTACGGCATCTGGGTGGGCATCGCCGGCGTGTTCCTCGGCGGCATCGCGGTCGCGCGCTGGGGCGTGAAGTGGCCGCTGCTGGCCGGCGTGATCCTTGGCGCGCTCAGCAACCTGCTCTACCTGTGGCTGATCGGCGCCGACGGCGACGTGTGGAAGCTCACCGTCGTGATCTCCGGCGAGAACCTCGCCCAGGGCTTCCAGGGCACCACCCTGGTGGCCTTCCTGTCGGCCCTGGTCAACCAGCGCTTCACCGCCACCCAGTACGCGCTGTTCTCCTCGCTGGTGATGTTGCCGGGCAAGGTGCTGAGCGCCGTGTCGGGCAGCATCGTCGAGGTCACAGGCTACGGGGTCTACTTCGCCATCACCACGGCGGTGGCGGTCCCGGCGGTGCTGCTGTTCTTCTGGTTGAAACCGAGGCTGGTCCTGTCGGAGGATGGCGCCGCCACTTCGTCATCGACCTCGACATAGGGAAGCGCAGGGATGACCGACATCGTGCTCAAGGATGCCGACCCGATCCTGTTCGACCGGATCCGCCGCGTCGCCGAGGCCCGCGGCTGGGACCTGCCGCGGGCGCTCCAGTACCTGCTCGAGCAGGGGCTGCACGTCTACGAGGGCGACGGCTCGGTGCGCTTCGAGAACGACGAGGCCGACGTGATGCAGGCCATGATCGCGGCGCTGGAGCAGGTGCCCGACGATCCAGGCTATGCGTCGATCGGGCGGATCCCGCGTCCAGAGCCGGGCTGAACGGCCCACGGGACGATGCAACCGCGCGGTCGCCGGCCGTATCACGGGTAGGCAAGTCCAGACGGAATTGCCCATGACCCGCTGCCTCGCCTTCGTCCTGTCCCTCGCCTGCTGGCTGGCCGCCGGCCCCTCGCACGCGCAGTCCGCGCCTGCCGACGATGCGGCGCGCGCCCGCGCCGTGGTCGAGGACCTGATGCGCATCCCGGGCCCTGACGGCGTGCAGGAGACCTGGCGCCAGCGCATCAACGGCCTCGACCACTGGATCAGCATGCGCGGCCAGGATCGCGCCAATCCGGCGATCCTGTTCGTGCATGGCGGGCCGGCCACGCCGACGATCCCCAGCCTGTGGCAGTTCCAGCGTCCGCTGGAGGAATACTTCACGATGGTCAACTACGACCAGCGTGGCGCCGGCAAGACCTGGCGCGAGGATCATTCCGACGCGATCGCCGACACGGTCCGCATCCAGACCTATGTCGAGGACCTGGTCGCGATCGCCGAACACGTCCGCGCCAGGCTCGGCAAGCGCAAGCTGGTGCTGATGGCGCACAGCTGGGGCACGATCCCGGCGATGCACGCGGCGCAGGCGCGACCGGACCTGTTCCATGCCTACGTCGGCATCGGCCAGGTGATCAACGTGCGCGAGAACGAGCGCATCAGCATCGAATACGGCCTGGCCGAGGCGACGCGTCGCGGCGACGCGGACGCGGTGCGCGAGATCCAGGCGCTGCTGCCGTATCCCGGCACCACTCCGCTGACCCGCGAACGCATCGTCGCCGCGCGCAAGTGGCCGCAGCACTATGGCGGCATGGCCGCCTACCGCGACGCCACCAACCTGTGGTTCTACGGCGCCGCACGCCTGTCGCCCGACTACGACGCCGAGGATCGCGCCGCACTCAACGCAGGCAGCCTGTTCACGCTCGAACGCGTGCTCGACGAGTTCGTCGAGGTCGATTTCAGCGGCGTGCGCGAATTCCCGATCCCGGTGGTGATGTTCATGGGCCGCCACGACTACACCACGCCCTCGCAGCCCACCGCCGACTGGCTGGACGCGGTGCAGGCACCGTTCAAGCGCGGCGTCTGGTTCGAGCGCTCGGCCCACATGGCGCCGTGGGAGGAGCCCGGCAAGACCCTGGTCAGCCTGCTCGAGGTGGTGCGGCCGCTGGTGCGCGAATAGCGCGCAACCGGCGCCCCCGGCACCGCCGCGCCGGGCGTGGAGCGTGTGCGGGTCCCGCGGCTGGAGCTATTCCGGTGCGGCGCCGGCGAGCATCGCCGCGGCCCGGCGCTGCTCGAATTCCTGGCGCAGCTCGCGCCGGACCCGCGCGGCGGCGTGGCGGCGGCACTCGTCCGGCGTCACCGGCCGCAGCGGCGGCACCGCGGTGCTGCTGCCGTCCTCGTCGACCGCGACCATGGTGAAGAAACAGCTGTTGGCATGGCTGGCGGTGCCGGCGAGGATGTTCTCGGTCACCACCTTGATCCCCACCTCCATCGACGAGCGCCCGGTGTAGTTCACCGAGGCGAGGAAGGTGACGAGATCGCCGACGTTGATCGGCTGGCGAAAGGTGACCTGGTCCACCGACAGGGTGACCACGTAGCGGCCCGCGTAGCGGCTGGCGCAAGCGTAGGCCACCTGGTCGAGCAGCTTGAGGATGGCGCCGCCGTGGACCTTGCCGGAGAAGTTGGCCATGTCCGGCGTCATCAGCACGGTCATGGACAGCTGGTGGTTGCGGGGAGGGCCCATGCCGGGAGTCTTCCGGGAAGTGGCGCGATGCTAGCGCAGGCCGCCCGGCCGGAGGATCAGGCCGGATAGATCCCGCCCAGCACGCGCGGCCCGGCCGCGCCGGTCACGCTGGGCAGGTTGCCCGGCAGGCCGAGCAGGGTCTGGCGCGCCAGCCAGGCGAAGCCCATGGCCTCGACGTGGTCGGGGTCGAGTCCGTGCGCGGCGGTGGACTCGACCCGCGTGTCGGGCAGGCTGGCGGCCAGCGCCGCCATCAGTTGCGGGTTGTGCACGCCGCCGCCGCAGGCGATCACCCGCCGCGTGTCCGGCTGGGTCGCCAGCAGGGCGCTGGCCACGGTGCGCGCGGTCAGCGCGTTGAGCGTCGCCTGCACGTCGGCCGCGGCCTCGTCGCCGCGCAGCCGCGCCTCGCCCCAACCCAGGTGGAAGTGGTCGCGGCCGGTGGACTTGGGCGGGGGTGCGGTGAACCAGGGGTCGTCGAGCAGCCGCGCCAGCAGTTCCTCGTCGACCCGCCCGCTGGCGGCGAAGGCGCCGCCGCGGTCGAAGTCCTCGGCCAGGTGGCGCAGGCACCAGGCATCCATCAGTGCATTGGCCGGGCCGGTATCGAATCCGCGGACCCGGCCCCGCGCGGGCAGCAGGGTCAGGTTGGCGATGCCGCCGAGGTTGAGCACCGCGCGATCCTCGTCCGGGGCGGACAGCAGCGCGGCATGCAGGCCGGGCAGCAGCGGGGCGCCGTGCCCGCCGGCGGCGACGTCGCGGCGGCGCAGGTCGGCGACCACGGTGATCCCGGTGCGCTCGGCCAGCGTCGAGGGATCGCCCAGCTGCAGGGTGAAGGGATACGGCCCCCAGGGGCGGTGGCGCAGGGTCTGGCCGTGCGAGCCGATCGCGCGCACCGATGCCGCCGGGATGCCGCTGTCGGCCAGGGCGAGGTTGGCGGCCTCGGCGAAGGCGCGCGCCACGCGTACGTCCAGCTCGGCGATCGCGTCGAGCGAGAGCGAGGCGCCCTGCTGGCCGAGCGCGACCAGCTGCCCGCGCAGCGCCGGGTCCCAGGGATAGGTGCGGCCGAACACCAGCCGCGCGTGGCCGCCGTCGAAATCGACCAGCGCGGCGTCGATGCCGTCGGCGCTGGTGCCGGAGATCAGGCCAAGGAAGAGGTCGGGCATGCGCCGATTCTACGGCGGCGCATGGCCTCCGGCCGGGCCGTCGCCCGGCGCCGCGGACTCAGCCGCGATTGCCGCGCGGCACGGAGGCCGCGGCCACCTGGGCATCGGCCTGCGAGGGCTGGGCCGGGACGGTCGCGTAGATCACTTCCTCGACGTCGCGGATCCGCGCCAGCGCCGGTGCGGTCTGCTGGCGGAACTGGGCCAGCGCGGTGCCGGTCAGCGGCTCCGGCGGCGGCATGGTGTGCTGCAGCGGGTTGCGGTGCACGCCGTTGACGCGGAATTCGTAGTGCAGGTGCGGCCCGGTCGACAGGCCGGTCGAGCCGACGTAGCCGATGACCTGGCCCTGCGAGACGCGCTCGCCGCGGCGCAGCCGCGCGGTGCGCGACATGTGCGCGTACAGCGTGGTGTGGCCCTTGCCGTGGTCGAGCACCACGGTGTTGCCGTAGCCGCCCTGCCAGCCGGCCGAGACCACGCGCGCGTCGCCGGCGGCCATGATCGGGGTACCCGAGCGCGCGGCATAGTCCACGCCCTTGTGCATGCGCGAGGTGCCCAGCACCGGATGGCGGCGGGTGCCGAAACGCGAACTCAGGCGCGCGTACTGGATCGGGCTGCGGATGAAGCTCTTCTTCAGCGGCCGGCCTTCGGCGGTGAAGTACTCGCCCTTGCCGTCGCGCTCGAAGCGCACCGCGGTGAACGGCTTGCCCTTGGCGGTGAACACCGCCGCGGTCACCGGGCCGCTGCGGATCAGCTCGCCCTCGCGCCAGGTCTGCTCGACCACCACGCTGAAGCGGTCGCCGGAGGTGACGTCGCGGTCGAAGTCGATGTCGTACTTGAATACCTCGTCGGTCAGCGTGTTGATCACCGACGGGCTGAGGCCCAGCTTGCGCGCCGAATGGAACAGCGACTTGCCGACCTTGCCGCTGATCACCGCGGTGCGGACCTCGACCGGGCGCTCGATCACCTTCTCCACGACCTGGTCGCCGGCCAGCGACAGTTCCACGCGCTGGGTGTCGTTGCGGTCGTAGCGGAAAGCCACCAGGCGGCCGTCGGCGGCCTGGTCGAAGCCGAGTTCGGCGCCGGGACGCAGGCGGGTCAGCGCCTGGCGGTCGCTGCTCGATTCCAGCAGGCGATGCAGGGTGGCGGCCGGGATGCCGCGCGATTCGAAGATGGCGCCGAGGGTCTGGCCCTTCTCCACCTTGGCCAGGTCCCAGGCCCGCTGCTGCGCGGCCTGCGCGCGCGGCGTGGCCGACAGCGGCGGCAGCGGCAGCGACAGGGTGGTCAGCTGCGGGCCTTCGCCACCGGTGCGCATGGCGTTGGAAAAGCCCGGCACCATGCCGATGACCAGGGCGCCGAGGGTGGCGAACAGGCTGGCGTGGGCCCAGTCGCGCCGGGTCCAGCGGCCGTTGAACGGAAAACGCGCCGCCGCGTCGCGCGGATCGGCGTAGCGTGCCTCGTTGGCGGTGTTTTCCGCGGCGGCCCGCAGGTTCTGTTCCCGGATCGCCTGATGCTGGACGTCATCCGGAGACATCTGGGGCGGCTGCGTCATGGCGGTGTCCAAAGGGCGTGACGGGCGCGTCAGCGCGGTACGATAAGCACATGAAATCCGAGCGTCAAACCCTTGTCCGTGAAGGATTTTCGGGACGTTACGCGGTTTTACGCAAATTTAATGGTTTCTTTTGACCGGAGTCACAATCCCGGTCCCGCTCCCCGGACAATCCGCCCCATGCCCCCGATCCAGACCGATTCCGCCGCCCTCGACCTCCTAGCCCGCGGTGCCGACGAGATCCTCAAGCGCGAGGACCTGGCCGCCCGCCTGGCGCTGGGGCGCCCGCTGCGGGTCAAGGCGGGCTTCGACCCGACCGCGCCCGACCTGCACCTGGGCCACACGGTCCTGCTCAACAAGATGCGGCAGTTCCAGGATCTCGGGCACCAGGTGGTGTTCCTGATCGGCGACTTCACCGGGTTGATCGGCGACCCCACCGGCAAGAACGTCACCCGCAAGCCCCTCTCGCGCGAGGACGTGCTGGACAACGCCCGCACCTACGAGGCGCAGGTGTTCAAGGTGCTCGACCGTGAGCGCACCGAGGTGCGTTTCAACAGCGAGTGGTTCGGCAAGATGGGCGCGGCCGACATGATCCGCCTCGCCGGCCAGCACACCGTGGCGCGCATGCTCGAGCGCGACGACTTCGCCAAGCGCTATGCGGCGCAGCAGCCGATCGCGATCCACGAGTTCCTCTACCCGCTGGTGCAGGGCTACGACTCGGTGGCGCTGCAGGCCGACGTCGAGCTGGGCGGCACCGACCAGAAGTTCAACCTGCTGATGGGCCGGGGCCTGCAGGAAGCGCACGGCCAGGCGCCGCAGGTGGTGCTGACCATGCCGCTGCTGGAGGGGCTGGACGGCGTCAACAAGATGAGCAAGTCGCTGGGCAACTACATCGGCATCGCCGAGCCGGCGATCGACATCGTCAACAAGACGATGAAGATCGGCGACGCGCTGATGTGGAAGTGGATCGAGCTGCTGAGCTTCGAGATCTCGATCGACGAGGCGCGCGCGCTGCGCGCCGAGGTCGAGGCCGGACTCAATCCGCGCGACGTCAAGCTGCGCCTGGCGCGCGAGCTGGCCACCCGCTTCCACGATGCGGCCGCGGCCGAGACCGCGATCGCCGGCTGGCATGCGGCGGTGACCGGCCAGGGCGATACCTCGCTGCTGCCGCTGCAGGACGTGGCGGTGCCGGCCGAGGGCCTGCGCATCGCCGCGCTGCTGACCGCCGCCGGGATCACCCCGTCCAACTCCGAGGCCAACCGCAAGCTCAGGGAGCGCGCGGTCAAGGTGGACGGCGACGTGATCGAGGACGCGGGCCGGGTGTTCGCCCCGGGCTTCGAGGGCGTGCTGCAGGTGGGCAAGCGCAACTTCGCGCGGGTGCGCCTGGTCGCCGGCTGACGACGGCGCCGGGCCGGCATGGCCGTCGCGGTGCGGGATCATTCCCGGCATCGCAACCGCTGCCGCGCTGCTGGCGTTGGCGGCGATCGCACGCGCGGGCCTGCATTACTCCATCGCGGTGACGGCGCCGGGCCTGCGCGTGCCGGAAGCGGCGCCGCCGGCCGATCCGCAGTAGCAACGCCGGGACATCAGGCGATGCGCAGCGCGGCCAGACCCAGCAGCGCCAGCACGCATCCATAGCCGCCCATCCAGACCAGGCTGCGGCCCAGCGGCTGGTCGGCCAGGTACAGCACCCCGTGCAGCACGCGCAGCACGATGAAGGCGACCGCCAGCATGGCGATGGTGGCGTGGGCCACGCCAGCCAGCTGCGCCATCACCACCCCGGCCGCGAACGGCGCGAAGGCCTCGAAGGCGTTGAGGTGCGCCGCGTTCGCGCGCTGCACCCGGTAGTTGCCTTCCTGCTTGGCGACCCAGGCGCGCGGGTTGCGGTTGTTGTAGCCCTGGCCGCCGGACTTGGCGAGGGCGATCCAGACGTAGGGCAGCACGGCGGCGAGCAGCACGCACCAGTAGGCGGTCGCGAGGGTCATGGCGGTCTCCGGGGTCGGGTGGGACAGGGT
>JAEXTE010000241.1 GCA_023453655.1 Pseudomonadota bacterium | reverse complement strand
ATCGTTACCCGCGGCTCCGGACCGTCGAAAGGCAGGGTGCCGTGCCAGAAATAGGACGGGAACAGGACGAGCCGTCCCGGCCTCGGGCGCACCAGGCGCCGGGGGCCAAGGTCCAGCCCGAGATCCTCCAGGGGCTGGCCCAACTGCAGCCAACCGGCCTGGTCGTGGCCGACCGCGTTGCGCACCGAAGACGGCAGTGCCACGTAGAACGCCGAGCTGGCCCAACCCTCTGTATGGATATGGTTCGAATGGCGCCCCGAGGCGCGCAGCCGCACGGACCATGAGCCGACGAAACGCACGCCTAGGCTACGGCGGCGCAGGAATGGGTGGGACGCATCGTCCGGCAATGTCTGCAGCCAGCCTTGCACCGCCTGCCGTAGCGACGCCTCGGTTGCTGCCAGCAAGGGGTCGCGTCGGCCGAAAAGACGACCCGACGTCTGTGATCCGTTGCGAACGCTCTGGTTGACGGGCTCGCGGCGGGCCAGGTGCAGGCCGCCCAGACGCGCATCGAGGCTAGTCAGGAACGTGTCCATGTCTTCGAAGCCTGCCGGGACAGGCACATCCAGCTCTCCCACGAAGCGTTCGTAGTCGCAAAGCCAGGACTCGCGCGGATCGCCGGAAAGCCGCCAGCATGTGCCGAGGTGACTCCAACCTTCCTGGTTGGACGGATCGAGCGCGACCGCAGCCGCGGCGAGACCTTCGGCCAGCTCCGGGCGGCCGCCGCGAAGGGCGTGGCGTGCGTAGGCATTGAGGAACGACGGGTGGTCCCGCCCGAGGGAACCGAAGGCGCTCTCGTACAGGAGCGAAGCCTGGCGGCCCTCGCCCAGCCGGTCGAGCGCGTCGGCGCGGAACCAGGCGACCACCGGGTCGTCCTGTGCCCGTAGTGGTTCCAGCACCCCGAGCGCCTCTCCGGCCTGACCGGCCGAAATGAGCATTCCGGCGAAACGCAGGTGCAGGTCGCGATTGCCCGGCTGCGCGCGGACCGCCTGGCGCGTCACTGCCCAGGGATCCTCGCCCGGCGCGAGTTCGTCTCCGTGTTCCCACAGCAGGTGCGACAGCGAACTGTATCCGCCGGCATATGCGGGGTGCCGGCGCACGAGATCGCGTGCCTCCGCCAGCGCTTCTGCGCGGCGGCCGAGGTCCTGCAGGCATCCGGCGATCGCATCCTGCAGCTCGGGGCCCTCGTGACCCAGACGTCCAGCCTCCCGCAACCACTCCAGCGCCTCGTCGCTGCGGCCCAGCAGGCGAAGCACCGCACCGAGGTTGATCCTCACCGCCGCGTTGCCGGGCGACAATTCCGCGGCCCGCCTGTACGCATCCAGGGCGGCCTCCGGTTCGCCCAGCGCTCGCAGTACGTTGCCAAGGCCATGCCAGGCCCTGGGCGAACCGGGCTGCAGAGAGACTGCCTGTGCGAACGCGTCGCGGGCCCGCGCATGGTCGCCCAGACGGGCGGCCAGGCGGCCACGCTCGAAGCTGGTCCTGGCGGTGGCGGGCGCCTTCTCCAGCACCCGCAACGCCTCGGTTTCGCGGCCGGAGCGGCCCAGCCAGGTCGCGAGGTTCAGGCTGACGACCTCGTTACCGGGGGCAAGGTCGAGCGCGCTGCGAAACGCGCGCTCGGCCGCCGGATCCCCGGCTTCGGCCAGGCACATTCCCAGCAGTTGCTGCGCATCGGCCGAACCGGGCGCGTCTGTCGCCAGTTGCCGTGCCAGGACCAGTGCCTGCGGGGCCCTGCCCTCGCGGAGAAGCGCCGTGGCGCGCTGGAACAGTTGGACCTGTGAGGCCCCGAGACGCCGGTTGGGAGACCGGGGTCCCATCCGGCTAGCGCACCCGGCGGACGCGCAACCCGACGCCGGCCGACGTCACCAGGATGTAATTGCCGAGGGCCGCCCTTCGGACGGCGACTGCATCGCCCTCGGCGATCGGCCCGCGGGTGGTCGCTTCGGTCAGTGCCCAGACCTGGCCGTTGTCCAAGGTGATCGTCCTGCTTCCCTGGCTATGCACGACCTTGGCCACTTTGGCCTCGATCCGGTCGCGGTCACCGGCCGAAGAGGATGGCGAACCGGGGCGCGACTGCGGAGCACGTCCGAACTCGTCCACGACGCGCTTCGCGGCGGCCTCGTGCACTGCGGGTGGCGGTGGAAATGCCTTGTCGTAACAGGCCAGGCGCTCGGCCGGATCCGGGACCGGTGCGCAGGGATGGGTCGGCCCATTCGCCAACGCGTTCAAGGGCAGCGTCAGCATGAGCCACAGCACCAGCCGTCGTCGCACGATTCCCATCGTTGCCGCGTCTCCGCTTGCGGGCGGGAACCCGCGGGGAGCCCGTAGCATACTATCGAGTCCCTCCCCGCCGTCATCTGGTCCGTTGAGCCTGCGCCAGCACGATCTCGCAAGCCGCCTGCGCCGTGCCGACCAGTTGCTGGGGGCAGGTCGATGGAGGGACGCCGCCGAGGCGTACCGGGGCGCGCTGGCCGGGAAGGCGGCGCTTCCCACCGCCTGGTTCAATCTCGGCTACGCACTGCGCCGCCTCGGGTCGTTCGAAGAGGCGCTGGACGCCTACGGAATGTCGCTCCGCCACGGTGTCGCGGCTCCGCACGAAGTGCACCTCAACCGTGCCGCCATCCTCGCTGACCACCTGCGCAGGGACGAGCACGCCGAAACCGAACTGCGTGCGGCCTTGGCGCTTGCTCCCGACTACGCGCCTGCCTGGCTCAACCTGGGCAACCTGCACGAGGAACGCGGCAGACGGGAGGACGCGATCGCCTGCTACCGCCGCATCGTGTCCCTGTCGGCCGGCCCGGCGCAGGTCGAAGCCGTGGAGGCGATCGCACGCCTGTCCCACCTCGATCCTCCTGCATCGCCGGACGACCCCATTTTGGCACGCCTGCGCGCGGCAGCCGTGTCCAGCGAGGACATCGGCAACGGCCTCCGCGCGACGCTGCTGTTCGCCCTGGGCCGCGCCTACGACGCGCTCGACATGCCTGCCGAGGCGTTCGACGCGTTCGAGCGCGCCAACCTCCACGCGCATCGCGATCATCCGCAATACGATCCCCAGCGCGCGGAGCAGCTCACGCGCGCGTTGATGGAAACCGCCCGCCCGGCGGAGGCGGACGGCACAGCGATCGCGGATGGCGGGCCGGAACCGCTGTTCATCTGCGGCATGTTCCGCTCTGGTTCGACCCTGCTCGAACAGGTGCTTGCCATGCATCCCGCGGTGAGCGCCGGCGGCGAACTCGACCTGCTGCCGAGGATGGCCGCCGGTCCGCTGGCGCCCTTCCCCGCTTCGCTGCAGTCGCTCGACGCCGGACAGGCCGCCATCCTGGCCACAGATTACCTTGCCTCACTGTGCCGCCGAACGGCCACTGGTGCGGACGGCTGCCGTTACGTGACCGACAAGCGGCCGGACAACTATCGACTGGTCGGCCTGATCAAGCGCCTGTTCCCACGCGCCAGAATCATCAACACCGTGCGTCACCCGCTCGACGTTGCGCTGTCGGTGTTCATGCAGCATCTCAATCCGCGCGCATTCGGATATGCCGGCAGCATCGACGCCATCGGCCATCATTACCTGATGTACCGCAAGCTCACCGCGCACTGGCATGCCCTGTACCCGGGCGACGTTTACGACTTCGACTACGATGCGTTCGTCGCCAGATCGGAATCTACGTTGCGTGGGCTGCTGGATTTCCTGGGTTTGCCGTGGCACGCGGAGTGCCTCGATTTCCACCGGCTCGGGAACACAGTGAAGACGGCCAGCTACTGGCAGGTCAGGCGCCCGCTATATCCGGACGCGTCGGGTCGCTGGCGGAAGTACCGCCTCCAGCTCGCACCGCTTGCCGCGCGCCTCCAGCAACAGGGGATCGCCCTGCCAGGCGGCTGATCTGCGGCGTCAGGCACGGTAGTCCCGCATCGCCCCGGCCAGGGTGGTCACCATTGCCCGTTCCTCGAGCGAGAGCAGCGGGTTCCACACGTCGAACATCAGGATCACGCGAAGCTGGGCACTGTCGTTGCGGGCCTCGTGTTCGAGCGTGTCGTCGAACACCCAGCACTTGCCTTCGCGCCACTGACGCCAGTCGTAGCCGACGCGGAAATGGCAACCTTCGGGCACCACCAGCGGCAGGTGCGCAACCAGCCGTGCGTTCGTCTCGCCGCTATGCGGCGGGATATGCGCACCCGGGGCCAGGGCCGAGAACATCGCATTCGGGCACAGCCCGGCGATCTCCACCTTGTCCACCAGCGCCAGCGTTTCGGCCGTGACCGGGCACTGGGCCAGGTGCTCGTGCACCGGCTCGCCATGCGCGTAAAGATGGAAGCCACTCCAGTTGCGCGAATGGTTCAACTTGTCCCACTGGTTGACAGGATCGCCCGGCCCGTACTGGATGTAGGGGACGAACTCTTCGCCGCGGCTCGCCAGCATTTCCTGCAATTCTGACTTGATCGCGTCGGTGCGCGCTTCCAGCTCGCGCATCCAGGCGAACTGCACGTCATCGTAGAACGTCAGCGCCGGCAGCCGCGGCACGTGAAGCTGGTTGCACTGCGAGTGGTAGGGCCGGGAGCGCCCGGCCATGATCGATACCGCTTCGTCCCACCGCGGCGTGCGCGCCGCATCCGCGCCCCCGTGCCCCAGGGCCAGCCGCTCGTTAAGGTAGTCGACGAGTTCTGCGGTATCGCGCTCAACGGCTTCGCGCGCATGGGAAAGGCGGCGCTGAAGCGCGGGAGGCCATTGCGCCTGGTCGGGCGCGACCTTCAGTACATCGCGAAATACCCCGGCCGCCGCGCGGGGCCTGCCCTGGTGCTCGAGAAATTCGCCCTTGGCCAGCAGCGCCGGAAGGAAGTACGGATCGAGTTCCAGCGCCGCAAGGATGTTGTTCCACTCCAGTTCGGCGGCGCCGGCGTCGTGGTGCACGCGTGCAAGGGAGAGCGGGATCATGGGATCACGCGGGGCGCGGATGCGCGCCTGCTGCAGGTAACCCAGTGCGGCGGCGCGATCCCCCCGCTGGAAAGCGTGGACCCCGAGGCTGAAGATCGCCTGCACGTTGTCCGGGGCCAGCGCATGGACGCGGCCCCACAGCCGCTCGGCCTCCTGCCAACGCCCGCCTGCCGCGGCAGCGCCCGCGGCGTTGACCAGTGACGCCACCTGCTCGTCCATGCCCTTCCCCTTGTCGACTCAGCGTCGCCGCATTCTAGCCAGCGCTGAACCGCTCCGGCGATGGCATGCGCGGCCGCCGGCGGGGCTGCGTATTCAGCGCATAGCGGGCGGCAGGCGGGGTCGGAATTCCTGGAAGTGGCGTTCGATCTGGTCGACCTCCAGGGACAAGGCGGCGGCATCGACGCGCAGCAGCTGTTCCATGTCGTCCAGTGCGCAGGCAGGCGAGGCGATCGCGCCGGCCTCCGGCAGCAGCCCGATCGGGCTGTCGACCGCGGCCGCGGTGCCCCGGATGCGCGCCACCATCCACTCCAGCACGCGCATGTTCTCGCCGAAGCCTGGCCACAGGAAGCGGCCGTCGTCGCCCTTGCGGAACCAGTTGACGTGGAAGATCTTCGGCAGCTTCGCGCCCGGCCGGTCGAACGACAGCCAGTGCGCGAAGTAGTCGCCGAAGTGGTAGCCGCAGAAGGGCTTCATCGCCATCGGGTCGCGACGCATTACCCCCACCGCGCCGGTGGCCGCGGCCGTGGTTTCCGAGCCCATCGCCGCGCCCACGCGCACGCCGTGCGTCCAGTCGCGGGCCTCGAACACCAGCGGCATGATGCTGGAGCGGCGGCCGCCGAACACGATCGCCGAGATCGGGACCCCCTGCGGATCCTCCGCGCGCGGAGACCAGCTGGGGCACTGCATCGCCGCGACGGTGAAGCGCGAATTGGGATGTGCGGCCGGGCCGTTGGCGGGGTCGTAGGGGCGGCCCTGCCAGTCGAGCGCGGGGACGCGATCGTCCAGGCCTTCCCACCAGGGCTGGTTGTCGGCGGTGACCGCGACATTGGTGTAGATCGTGTCGCGCTGGATCGTCGCCAGCGCATTGGGATTGGTCCTGGCCGAGGTCCCCGGGGCGACGCCGAAGTAGCCGGCCTCGGGGTTGATCGCCCACAGCCGCCCGTCCGTCCCCGGACGCATCCAGCAGATGTCGTCGCCGACCGTCCATACCTTCCACCCCTGGGCGCGGTAGCCTTCCGGCGGGATCAGCATGGCCAGGTTGGTCTTGCCGCAGGCGCTCGGGAAAGCCGCGGCGATGTAGTGGGTTTCGCCCTGCGGGTCCTCGAGTCCGAGGATCAGCATGTGTTCGGCCAGCCAGCCTTCCTGGCGCGCCTGCCAGGAGGCGATGCGCAGTGCGTGGCACTTCTTGCCCAGCAGCGCGTTGCCGCCGTAGCCCGAGCCGTAGGACTTGATCGCCAGCTCCTCGGGGAAGTGCATGATGAAGCGGCGGTCGGGATCGAGTTCGCCGGTCGAATGCAGGCCGCGCACGAAGGCCTTGCCCTGCGCGCCTTCACGCTCGATGCGCGCCAGCGCGGCGGCGCCCATCCGCGTCATCAGCCGCATGTTGGCGACGACGTAGGGCGAGTCGGTGATCTCGACGCCGCAGCGCGCCAGCGGCGAATCGATCGGGCCCATGCAATAGGGCACGACGTACAGGGTGCGTCCGCGCATGCAGCCGTCGAACAGCCTGTCGATCGTCTCGTGCGCCTGCGCGGGCGCCATCCAGTGGTTGTTGGGACCGGCGTCGTCGCGCTCGCGGGTGCAGACAAAGGTCAGGTGTTCGACGCGCGCCACGTCTTGCGGATCAGAGCGGTGCAGATAGCACCCGGGGTGCGTGTCCTGGTTGAGTTCGACCAGGGTGCCGTCTGCCAGCATCCCCGCGACCAGGTCGCGGTACTCGGCCTCGCTGCCGTCGCACCAGTGGATGCGGTCGGGTTTGGTCAGGGCGGCGACCTGGTCCACCCAGTCGTTGAGCGCGGCAAGCCGGCTCCCCTGCGCAGGCGGCGGCTGCGGGCGCGGAACTGCATTCATCGATGTCCTCTCCAAACTCCGGCAAGCACCGGCAAAGTCCGTATCAATTGCAACAGTCTATGCGCGCGGAGGACGGGCGCGCTCGCTGCAACGCGGCACGGGAGATGACAGCGTTATCAGTCGCGCGCGCGGCGGTACGGTGCGAACAGGCGCAGCAGCCAGGGCTTCTGCGCCAGCACCAGGCTCACGCCGACGCGCTCGGCGGCGGGCAGTGCGGCATCGCGCGCAAGCAGCCCGTCGAACTCGCGGGCCACCTCGTCCAGGCGCTGCTTCATCTGTCTCGCCCCTTCCGGGCTGAGCGCCCCGGAGAGCAACAGCAGGCGGTCCTGTTCGCCGTCGAAGGGATCGGCGAAGTAGTCGCCCAGCAGGGCGTTGCGGAAGTGGCGCTCCATCGGCCCGTCGGTGCGCCAGCGGAAGTTGCGCGCGGTAAGCGGCCGCACGCGGTTGCCGGGCTGCAGTTCGATGATGCCCAGCCGGTCGAGACGCGCCAGCAGCCCCGTCCACTGCGGCAGGGTGAAGGCGAAATGCGCCATCACGTCGTCTTGGCGCCAGCGGTTGATGCTCAGGAACATCGCCAGCATCAGCGCCGGATCGTCCACCAGCGCCTGCTCCTGCGCCTCGTCCAGGCGCGCCATCGGCTCGACGCCGCGGCCGGCGTCGGCACCGAGCTCGGCCAGTCCGATGCCGAGCGCTTCGCAGATCTGCTCCAGTCGCAACAGGCTCATCGCGCGCCGGGAGAACATGCGCTTGACCGCGGCTTCGCTCAGCCCGATCCGCTGCGCCAGTTCGCGATAGGTCAGCCCCTGCGCGCGCAGGCCGCGCTTGAGCGCGTTGACCAGGTCGATCGAGACGCTCAACGCGGAGCGCTCCGGCCGGACTGGCTTGCCGCGCTGGACATCGCGCCGGTCAGGCCGGCACGAGCGTGGCCGTGAGGTGCTCCACGTACGCCTCGAATTCCTCCTGCGGCATGCGCGCCTGGTGCAGCTGCAGGTTGAGCTGTAGGAAGCCGACATAGGCCGCATAGGTCAGGCGCGCCCGGTGCAGCGCATCTTCGCGGCCGAGCCCGGTCTGGCGGAAGGAAGCGGTGAGGTAGTCGAGACGGCGCTTGGACACGCGGTCGATCACCGGCTGCACCGCCGGATGGTCCAGCGCCTTGAGCAGTGCGCTGTAGATCACGTGCGACTGGTATTCGTGGGCCACCATCTGGAACAGCGAACGCAGGCGCTCGCGTGGATCGGGAACCCGCTCCAGCGTGCCGAACACGGCCTGCTGTTCGACCGTCTCCCAACGCTCGAGCGCGGCCTGCAGCAGCGCCTCGCGCGAGGGGAAATGCCAGTAGAAGCTGCCCTTGGTCACGCCAAGCCGACGCGCCAGGGGTTCCACTGCCACCGCGGCCACGCCCTGCTCGGCGATCAGTTCCAGCGCGGCCTGGGCCCAGTCGTCGGCGCTGAGGCGGCCGCTGCGTTCGGGCTTCGCGGCGGTGGCTTCGGCGTCGGCTGTCGTCCGGGTTGCAGCAGCCTTGCTGGCGGATCTGGCCATGTCGATCGTTGTCCATACGCTGGCGTCGGGAAACGTATCGTCACCCATTCGATACTGCGTTGACAAGTGCGAATCCGCTGACCATACTCGACCGTACGGTCAGGCTCGTCACGGCGGATCCCGCTGCGCGGGCCACTATTCCTTCCTGGAGGCATCGCATGAGCGTCGTCGTTCCCTTCCTCGCACTGCTGCTGGCGAGCGCAGTCGCGGCCTACCACCGCATGCGCCTCGCGACCTGGGTGGTGATCAGCGCCGTCGCACTGCTGGCCTGCTGGTTCCTCGGCGCGGACCGCACCGCCACGGTCGTGGCCGGCGCCCTGCTCGCCCTGGTCGCGGTGCCGCTGCTGCTGCCGTTCGTGCGCAAGCCGCTGCTCACCGCGCCGGCGCTGGGTTTCCTGCGCAAGGCGCTACCGCCGCTGTCGCAGACCGAACGCATCGCGCTGGAAACCGGCTCGGTCGGCTTCGAGGGCGAACTGTTCTCCGGCGATCCGGACTGGAACACGCTGCTGTCCTATCCCAAGCCCGAACTCACCGCCGAGGAGCAGGCCTTCCTCGACGGCCCGGTGGAAGAGCTGTGCCGGATGACCAACGAGTGGGAGATCAACCACGTCCACGCGGACCTGCCGCCGGAACTGTGGGAGTTCATCAAGAAAAACCGCTTCTTCGGCATGATCATCCCGAAGGAGTACGGCGGCCTCGGCTTCAGCGCGCTGGCGCACCACAAGGTGATCCAGAAGCTGTCCTCGGTCAGCTCGGTGGTGAGTTCGACCGTCGGCGTGCCCAATTCGCTCGGCCCGGGCGAGCTGCTGATGCACTACGGCACCCAGCAGCAGAAGGACTACTACCTGCCGCGCCTGGCCGTCGGCCAGGAAGTGCCCTGCTTCGGCCTGACCGGCCCGTTCGCGGGTTCCGACGCCACGTCGATTCCGGACTACGGCATCGTCTGCAAGGGCGAGTGGAACGGCCAGGAAGTGCTGGGCGTCAAGCTCACCTTCGACAAGCGCTACATCACGCTGGCGCCGGTGGCCACGCTTATCGGCCTGGCTTTCCGCATGTACGACCCGGACGGGCTGATCGGCGACAAGCGCGACATCGGCATCACCTTGGCCCTGCTGCCGCGCGATACCGAAGGCGTCGACGTGGGCCGCCGCCACTTCCCGCTCAACTCGCCGTTCCAGAACGGCCCGGTGCGCGGGGAGGGCGTGTTCCTGCCGCTCGACCAGCTGATCGGTGGCGTCGAGAAGGCCGGCCTGGGCTGGAACATGCTCAACGAGTGCCTGGCCGTCGGCCGCTCGATCACCCTGCCCTCCACCGCCAGCGGCGGCGCCAAGTTCGCGGCCGTGGTCGGCGGCGCCTATGCGCGCATCCGCAAGCAGTTCGGCCTGTCGGTCGGCCGCTTCGAGGGCGTCGAGGAAGCGCTGGCGCGCATCGGCGGCAAGGCCTACGCGATCAGTGCGCTGTCGCAGGCCACCGCGGCGGCGGTCGACCGCGGCGACGTGCCGTCGGTGCCGTCGGCCATCGCCAAGTACCACTGCACCACGATGGGCCGCGAGGTCGCCAGCGACTTCATGGACATCGTCGGCGGCAAGGGCATCATCCTCGGCCCGCGCAACCTCGGCGGCCGCGCCTGGCAGGCGTCCCCGATCGCGATCACGGTCGAGGGCGCCAACATCATGACCCGCAGCCTGCTGATCTTCGGCCAGGGTTCGATCCTGTGCCATCCCTACATCATGAAGGAGATGAAGGCGGCGCAGGACCCGGACGGCAAGGCCGGCCTGGAGGCGCTGGACGATGCGCTGTACAGCCACATCGGCGGCGCCATCTCCAACGCGGTGCGCTCCTTCTGGTTCGGCCTCACCGGCTCGAAGATCGGTGCGGCCCCGGGCGACGCCAACACCCGCCGCTACTTCCGCAGGCTCGACCGCTACGCCGCCAACCTGTCCCTGCTCACCGACGTGTCGCTGGGCGCGCTGGGCGGCAAGCTCAAGTTCAAGGAATCGCTGTCCGGCCGCCTGGGCGACGTGCTCAGCCACCTGTACATGATGAGCGCGGTGCTCAAGCGCCATCACGACCTGGGCGCGCCGGAATCCGACCGCCAGCTGCTGGCCTGGGCCTTCCACAACAGCGCGCACCAGATCGAACTGGCGCTGTCGCAGGCGCTGCGCAATTTCCCGATCAAGCCGCTGGGCTGGCTGCTGTGGCCCGTGGTGTTCCCGCTCGGCCGCCGCGCCGTGCCGCCGGGCGACCGCCTGAGCCATCGCGGGGCCGCCTCGCTGATGGCGCCCAACGAGGCGCGCGACCGGCTGGCGCAGGGCGTGTTCCTGACCCCGTGCGAGAACAACATGGGCGGGCGCATCGACAGCTACCTGGCCAAGGCCATTGCCGCCGAGCCGGTGGAGCGCAAGTTCCTCAAGGCGCTCAAGGCCAGCGATATCGAGGCGCTGGACTTCGCCTCGCAGCTGGACGAAGGCGTGCGCGAGGGCTGGATCACCGCCGACGAGCGCAGGCAGCTGGAAGAGCTGCGCGCGCTGACCCTCGACACGATCACCGTGGACGACTTCGATACCCACGAGCTGCGCGCGGCCAGCTACTACGACCTGCCGCAGCACAAGCGCCAGCCGCGCGAAGCGGCCTGACGAGCGACGAAGCGACACGACGGCGGCGGGCATGACCCGCCGTCGTCACGACTGGAGACCGGACAAGGCCGCCGCCGTCCTGCAGCTCTACCGCAAGTGCGAAGCCCTGCCCCTGGGCAAGTGGCTGTTCTCCCGGCTGGTGTGCTGGAAGGCGCCGTACTTCGCCAGCATCTCGCCGCGCATCCTGCGGCTCGAGCCGGGCCGCGGCGAAGCGCGCATCGCCCACCGGCGCGGCGTCACCAACCACCTCGGCACCGTGCATGCGATCGCGATGTGCAACCTTGCCGAGTTCATCGGCGGGCTCGCCACCGACGTCAGCATCCCGGCGTCGATGCGCTGGATCCCGCGCGGGATGACGGTGGAATACCTGAAGAAGGCGCAGGGGACACTGCACGCGGTCGCGACCTTCGACCAGCCGCCGCATGCCGCGGACGCGGGCTACGCCCTGCCCGCACGGGTGCAGATCACCGATCCGGGCGGCGAGACGGTCTTCCGCGCCATCATCGACATGTGGGTGTCGCCGAAGCGGACCGGCTGACGTGGAGACCGGCACCGTCCTGCTGCTCTGCGCCCTGCACAGCTTCGGATTCGCCCTGTTCCACCTCGGGTTCTGGCGGCTGTTCGACTGGCCGCGCACGCTGCAGGCCACCACCCGCCCCAACCGGGCGATCTTGCAGATCGCCAACCTGCAGCTGGTCTGGGTGTTCGCGGGCGTGGGCCTGCTGTGTCTGCTCCACCCCGACGCACTGGCGGGAACTCCGCTGGGTCGCGCCGTGCTGGCCGGCATGTCCATCTTCTGGCTGATCCGGCTCGCGGCGCAGCTGGTCTGGTTGCGGATCCATCATCCGCTGGTGCACGCGCTGACCGCGCTGTTCGCCTGCGGCGCTGTGTTGTTCGCCTGGCCGCTGCTGCGGGCCTAGGCGCGCCGGGTCCTCAAGCCGTAGCGGCCGCGTCGTCGCCCGCCGCCGGGCGCGGCGCGCGTTCCGGCGGCAGCTTCGCCTCTTGCTTCAGCAGGCGCCAGGCGCTGAAGGTCATGCCCGAGGCGATCAGCAGCCCCGCGCCGAACACCACGTTCGAACCGAATGCGGACAGGAACTTGTGTAGCCAGACGAAGGCCAGGTCGCCGCCGCGGTAGATCACGGTGTCGATCGCCGCGCCCGCCTTGTAGCGCCATTCCCGTCCAACCCGGGTGTAGATCGTCTCGCGCGCCGGCTTGGCCAGCGAGAACTCGCTGGCGCGGGTGACCACCTGCACGATCGCCACCATCAGCGGCAGCGGCGAAGCGGCCAGGATCGAGAAGCCCAGGATGACCGCCGCGCCCGGGACCAGCAGCGCCGGCGCGATCCCGAAGCGCGACATCAGCGCGCGCGTCACCAGCAGCTGCACCACCAGGGTGAGCGAGTTCACCGCCAGGTCGAGCGTCGAGAAGAACGCCGCGCGCTCTTCCGCGCTGGCGAAGGCGGTACGCGCGATCCGGTTCTGTTCGTTGTACAGCAGGGTGCCGATGCCGACGCCCAGCACCACCATCAGTGCCAGCCAGCGCAGCAGCGGTTCGCGCGCCACCAGCTTGAGCCCCGCCAGCACCTCGCCCCCCATCGGCTTCTCGCCGCTGGCCTGTCCCCGCCCGGCCTCCCGCGCGACCGCGTAGCGGCGCAGACGCAGGATGCAGAGCACGCACGCCACCAGCAGCGCCGCCGAGACCAGCATCATGTTGGGAATGCCGACGCGCTCGACCAGGGTGCGGGTCAGCACGGGCCCCACGAACGCCCCGATCGTGCCCGCCGCGCCGATGTAGCCGTAGTAGGCGCGCGCCTCGGCGTTGCCGAAGACATCGGCCATGAAGCTCCAGAACACCGCCACCGCGAACAGGTTGAACACGGTGATCCAGAGGATGAAGGCGAGCCCGCGTCCGGCCATCCCGCTGTCGAACATGGCATAGAAGCCCAGCAGCGTGGCGATGAAGAAGCCGTAGATCACCGGCAGGAACACGCGCCGCGCGAAACGGCTCACCAGCCATCCGTAGACCGGCTGCAGCAGCAGCATGATCACGAACACCGCGGTGAAGATGAACTGCAGCGTGAACTCGCCGAGGGCGACGCCGCGGTCGGCGAAGAACGCGATCAGCGCGGGCGGGAACACGGCCTCGACGTCGCTGGAGGCGGCCATCGCCTCGCGCACGGGACGCAGCACGTAGTAGCCGCTGAGCAGGCAGAAGAAGTACAGGAACGACCACAGCAGCGGCGGCGAGTCCGCGAGCGCGGCACGGAATCGCGCGACCCGGCCCGCGGGAACTTGGTGATCGGGTGCGCTGCTCATCCTGGGTCCACGCGTGGGGCGCGCAAACGGTAGCCGAATGCGGCGGGGCGCACCAGCGGCCGAGCATATGCTCTAGGGTCCGCGCCTACCGTGCCGCGGATGCGCAAACGCCCCGTCGCCGCCACGCCCGCCTACGATTACATCATCATCGGCGCCGGCTCGGCGGGCTGCGTGCTCGCCAACCGGCTCTCCGAGGATCCGCAGGTGCGCGTGCTGCTGCTCGAGGCCGGCCCGCGCGACTGGCATCCCTTCATCCACATGCCAGCCGGACTGGCGCGGCTGGTCAGCCGCACCGACATCAACTGGAACTACCACACCGCGCCCCAGCCGCAGCTCGACGGGCGGCGGCTGTGGTGGCCGCGCGGCAAGGTGCTCGGCGGCTCGAGCTCGATCAACGCCATGTGCTACGTCCGAGGCACGCCGCGCGACTACGACGAGTGGGCGGCGCTGGGCGCCAGCGGCTGGCACTGGGACGCCGTGCTGCCCTACTTTCGCCGCAGCGAAGCCAATGCGCGCGGTGCCGACCAGCTGCACGGCGCCGGCGGCCCGCTTTCGGTGTGCGACCTGCGCCACGTCAATCCGCTGTCCCGCGCCTTCGTCGAGGCCGGCGTGCAGGCGGGGTTTCCCCGCAATCCCGACTTCAACGGACCGCGGCAGGACGGCGTCGGCCTCTACCAGGTCACCCAGCGCAGGGGTGCGCGCTGCTCGGCGGCCGTGGCCTACCTGCGTCCTGCGCGCGGCCGACCCAACCTCGCCGTGGTCACCGGCGCACAGGCCCAGCGCATCACCATCGATCGCGGGCGCGCCAGTGGCGTGGTCTACACGGTGGGCGGTCGCGCGTTCCACCACCCGGCCGCGCACGAAGTGATCCTGTCCGGCGGCACGATCAACTCGCCGCAGCTGCTGATGCTCTCCGGCGTGGGACCCGCCGCCGAGCTGCGCCGACATGGGATCCGCGTGCTGCACGACGCACCCGGGGTCGGCGCCAACCTGCAGGACCACCTCGACATCTGCACCCTCTATCGCGCCACCAGCGCGGTGTCCTACGACCGCGCCAGCGAACTGCGCATGGCGTTCGACTACTACCTGCGCGGCCACCGCGGCGCCGGCAGCAGCAACATCGCGGAGGCCGGCGGCTTCGTGCGTTCGCCGCTCGCGCCGGATGAACGCCCGGACATCCAGTTCCATTTCGTGCCGGCCATGCTCGACGACCATGGTCGCCGGCGCCTGCCGGGCGACGGCTACACCTTGCACGCCTGCTTCCTGCGCCCGCGCAGCCGCGGCCGGATCCACCTGGCCAGCGACCGCGGCGGCGACGCGCCGCGGATCGAGCCGGGCTATCTGTCGGATGCGGAAGGCTTCGACCTGCGGATGATGGTCGAATGCGCGCGCATCTCGCGCACGATCCTGGCGCAGCAGGCGTTCGACGCCTACCGGGGCGCGCCCATCCATCCCCCGCGCGAGGATCTCGACGACGCTGCGCTGGCCGGCTTCGTCCGCGCCCGTGCCGAGAGCGTCTACCACCCGGTCGGCACCTGCCGCATGGGCGACGACGACAAGGCGGTGGTCGATCCACAGCTGCGCGTGCGCGGGGTCGAACGCCTGCGGGTGGTGGACGCCTCGGTGATGCCCACCCTTCCCGGCGGCAACACCAATGCGCCGACGATCATGATCGCCGAGCGCGCTTCCGACCTCATCCTTGGCCGCTGACCGCGGTGCCGGCCTTGCCGGCGCTCAGCGCTCCAGCAGCGGCGGCAGCGGGCAGTGCAGCACGCCGCAGATCGTGCGCAGCAGTTCCGCCTCCGCCACCGACACGCGTCCGTCGTGCGATACCGCGTCGGTGATCGCTTCCACCGCCACCTGCTTGGCCAGCGGGTCGAGCGCGTCGAGCGCGCCCCAGACCTCGTCCAGCGCCAGCACGCCGTCGGCCGGCGGCGCATACGGCAGGTGGTCGCGCGGCAGCACGCGCTGCATGCCGGCGAGGTAGGCGCGCCGGGCGCCATCGGGATCGCCCGGGTGCCCGGCCTGGGCGACCACCGCCAGCAGGGTGGCGAACTCGCGGCGTACGCCGCCCGGCTTGCGCCGCCCGAAGCGCGCATAGCGGCCCGGGTCGAGCGCTACGCGCAGCTGCACCTCCCGCAGGCGGCCGAGGCAGTATTCGAACAGGCTCACGCGGCCGTCGGCGTGGACGATGGCGTGCACGGTGTCGAGGAAGGTGGCCAGCTCCGGCCGTGGCCGCAGGCGCATGGCGGGGAAGGCAAGCGCGGCCAGCGGCATGCGCAGGGCCGGATGCAGGCTGCGCAGGTGCTCGTCGCGCAGGCGACGCGCCTCCGCCGCCGCCTGCACGCCCAGGCGCGCCACGATCTCGCTGCGCTGGCGGTCGGCGACGTCCGGGTCGGCATCCAGCAGCAGGCCCAGCAGCAGCGCGCCTGCCGCATCGCGACGGCCGGCCAGCGCGCGCAGTTCGGCGGGCATGGAGGCGACGATCGCGTCGGCGCGGCGGTAGTCGTCCTCGCGCGGGTCGGCCACCTGCGACGCCACCATCGGTGGCGACACGGACAGCTGCACCGAGGCCTGCGGCAGCGCAGTGCGCGTCGAACCCGCCAGGCCCAGCTGCACGTCCTCCTCCAGGCCGCTCGGCGGGGCGGCCAGCCATTGCGCCCGCAGCCGCTCCAGGCTCTCGGCCTTGAACGACGGCTCCAGCGCCTGGATCCGCTGCAGCACCGGCGGGTGGGTGGCGAACAGCCCGCTCAGCCCGGTGCCGTCGCCGAACAGCATGTGGCTGACTTCCTCGGCCTCGGCGCGTTCGCCCAGGCGCGAACCATCGTGCAGGCCCGCGATCTTCTTCAGCGCGCCGGCCAGCCCGCTGGTCTGGCGGGTGAACTGCACCGCCGAGGCATCGGCCAGCACCTCCCGGCTGCGGCTGACCGCGGCCTTGATCATGCGTCCGAAGAACAGCCCGACGTAGCCCACCAGCAGCGCGATCAGCGCACCGACCAGCACGGGCATCGCGCCGCGCCCGCGCACGCGTCCGCCGTGCTGCAGGATCTTGCGCCCGATCAGACCCAGCATGAGGATGCCGAACAGCACGCCGATCAGGCGGATGTTCAAGCGCATGTCGCCGTTGAGGATGTGGCTGTACTCGTGCGCGACCACGCCCTGCAGCTCGTCGCGGTTGAGCCGGTCGAGCGCGCCGCGCGTGACCGCGATCACGGCATCGGAAGTCGAGTAGCCGGCGGCGAAGGCGTTGATCCCCGGCTCGTGCTCCATCACGTAGATCTTGGGGACCGGCACGCCGGAGGCGATCGACATCTCCTCGACCACGTTGCGCAGACGGCGCAGGTGCAGGTCGGTGGTGTCCTCGGGCACCGGCACGCCGCCCATCTGCTGCGCCACCGACTCGCCGCCTCCGCCCAGCGATGCCACGCGGTAGAGCGAGCCCACGCCGATCACGCCCAGCGCCAGCACGGTCGAGGCCGCGAGCAGGCCCGGGTCGCTGCCGAACACCAGCATCACGCCCAGGTCCACCGCCACAACGATCCCGGCCACCGCCAGTGCGAACAGCAGCACCAGCCGCGTCGTACTGCGGCGCGCCCGCGCCTGGCGTTCGAAGAAGTTCATGGGCAGCCGGGATCGAGGGAGAGGGCCGGGGCCGGGACAAGCGGTCTTGCGGCAGCGGCTTGCCGCGACGCGGGCCGCGGCAGCGCTGGCGGGTGCCTCAGAACTGTACCTTCGGCGCCTCGCGCACTTCCGCGCGCTCGGCCGGGATCTCGAGCAGGGCGGCGGGCGCGAAATTGAACATGCCCGCGACGATGCTCGACGGGAACACCTCGCGCCGGTTGTTGTAGGCCATCACGGAATCGTTGTAGGCCTGGCGTGCGAACGCCACCTTGTTCTCGGTGCTGGTCAGCTCTTCCGTGAGCTGCATCATGTTCTGGTTGGCCTTGAGGTCTGGATAGGCCTCGGCCACCGCCAGCAGGCGGCCGATCGCGCTGTTGAGCATGCCCTGGGCCTGGCCGAGCTCGGCCATCGCGGCCGGGTCGCCGGGGCTGGCCTTGGCGGCCGAGAGCCCGGACACGGCCGCGCCGCGCGCGGCGATCACGG
>JAEXTE010000016.1 GCA_023453655.1 Pseudomonadota bacterium | reverse complement strand
CGCTCAGGACCCACGACGATTACGTGCGGCTGTTCCAGAAGCGCCCGCCCGACCATGTGCCGGGCGCGGAGCATCGCTACTCCAACTACGGTTTCCTGCTGCTGGGGGCGATCATCGAACGGGCGAGCGGGCAGTCGTACTACGACTACGTGGACGAGCACGTGTTCGCGCCTGCGGGCATGACGCGCACCGGTTCGCTGCCTGAGGACGTGCCGGTGGATGGACGCCTCGTCGCCTACACCCGTCGCGACGGTGCCTGGCATGACGCGGCCGAGACGCTGCCATGGCGCGGCACCGCCGCCGGCGGCGGCTACAGCACCGCGGGCGATCTGCTGCGCTTCGCGCGGGCGATGCTCGACGGGCGCCTGCTCGGCCCTGAGATGCTCGCCGAGGCCACGCGCAACCAGAGCCCGTGGTACGGCTACGGCTTCATGGTGCGCGAGCAGGACGGCGCCCGCATGTTCGGCCACGGCGGCGGCGCGCCCGGGATGAACGGCGACCTGCGCATCTATCCGGACCAGGGCATCGTGGTGGCGGGCCTGTCCAACCTCGATCCGCCAGCCGTCTCGCGCCTGATCGACCACTACCTGCTGCGGATGCCGCTGGAGGCGGACGTCGGGCGGTAGGCGCAGCAACCCGTCGGAAGCGAAAAATCCCGCCTCCGGCAGGCACCCGCGAAGCCGCCGCTTCCCGGTGGACGCCCGATGTCCTCAAGGGGGTGCGCGCCGCGTTGCAAGAGGCGACAGGGGAGCCAGCGGAGTCGCCGCGATGACGCCGTCCGACCTGCAGCGCCTGCTCGCCGACAGTGGCCACTACACCGGCGCGATCGACGGCGACATCGGCCCGCAAAGCCTGGTCGCCATCGAGGCCATCCTCTCGGCCAAGGTCGCGCACTGCGTCTCCCCACCCGCGACCTGGTCCGCGAAGCGCCGCATGATCGGCGCGGGCCAGCTCGCACTGCGCCAGGCCGGTTTTGCGCCCGGCGCGATCGACGGCTATGCCGGCAACCGCACCGCCGGCGCACTGCTGGAGTGGAACCATCGCAAGGCCTACGGGCGCGACCTCGAGCTGGACCGCACGCCCGTGGCGCCGCCGGTCGCCAGCCCGTTCCCGACGCAGTCGGGCTGCCCGACCTATTACGGACAGCCGGGTCCGGCGGTCGAACGGCAGCTGGTGACGGTCGAACTGCCCTACCGGATGCGGCTGGACTGGAACCCGTCGCAGCCGAGCACGCGCGTGCGGCTGCATGCACGCTGCGCCGACAGCGCCCGGGCGGCGATGCGCGAGGTCCTGCGGGCCTATGGCGAGGATGACCTGCGCCGGCTCGGGCTGGACCGCAACGCCGGTACCTACGAGCATCGGCGCATGCGCGGCGGCAGCGCCTGGTCGATGCACGCCTACGGCTGCGCCTGGGACTTCCATGCCGGCCCCAATGGCTTGACCACCTGCTGTCCGCAGGCCCTGTTCTGCGGCAGGGAATACCGGACGTTCTTCGACATCTGGGAAGCGCATGGCTGGACGTCGCTGGGGCGCGCGATCGGTCGCGACTGGATGCACGTGCAGGCGGCGGGGCTCTGACGGCCCCGGCTTCACGCGCCCGGGTCTGTCGCGGCGTCACGATGCGGGATATGAGGCGGCACGGTGCCGCTTCGCTCCATCGAGGGCATCGCATGCAGGGAGTCCGTTGTTCCGCCCGCCGCGTCGCGGTGTTCGCGCTGGCGCTGTCATCGCTCGGGATCGCGGCCTGTTCGCGCGATCCGGCGCCGCCAGCCGATGCCGCGACGAGTTCGCAACGCGTGCCAGGGGCCGTGGCGGCCCTGGAGCCTTCCACCCGTCGCGAGGTGCCTGCGCCTGCAGGCGCCACGATCGGCGGCGACGGCTCTCCGTTCGCGCTGCAGGCGCTCGCGCCGGACGACGTCGCGGCTGCGAACCTGGGCGGCGAGCTTGGATGCGTGTTCGTCGATCGCGATGGCGCGCCACTGTTGCATGCGATGGGGGTCGTCGCGTCCGACGATCCTGCGCTCGGCATCGTCAGGATCGCCGGCGTCGTGGAAACGGTGCGCGCACCCGGCGGCTACGACGGCCTGCTCGCCGACCCGGTCTGGTCGGCGCCCGGCATGACGATCCGGATCGCGGTGACGGGTGTGGCGCAGGGCGGCGGCGAATCGCCTCCGCGTCCCGCCACGCTGACCGTCCTGCGCGCCGACGGCGCAACCCGCGGGATCGACGGCCAGTGGCAGTGCGGACCGTGAGTCCCGGCACCTGATCGACCGCGCGGACGTGCGCGAGATGGCGATTTCGCGCCCACGCGGTCTCCTCCGCCTGCGGCGCAGCGGTCCTAGAATGAGGCCCCCACGTTCGAGGACATCGCCATGGCCACCTACCTGATCACCGGCGCCAACCGCGGCATCGGCCTGTCGCTGGCGCAGCGGCTGGCCCGGCGCGGCGAAACGGTCATCGGCGTGTGCCGGCAGTCGAACGCGGCCCTGGCGGCGACCGGCGCGCAGGTGATCGACGGCGTGGACATGGCCGACGCCGATGCGGTGGCCTCGCTGCCGGCGCGGCTGGACGGGCAGCGCATCGACGGGCTGGTGCTCAACGCCGGAATCTTCACCAACGAGACGCTGGACGCGCTGGATGCCGACGCATTCGCGCGCATCCAGCGCCAGTTCGACGTCAACACGCTCGGCCCGCTGCGCGTGGCGGCCGCGCTGCGGGATCACCTGGCGGAAGGCGCGAAGGTCGGCATCATCACCAGCCGCATGGGCTCGGTGGCCGACAACGGCTCGGGTGCGTATTACGGCTACCGCGCCTCCAAGGCGGCCGTGAACGCGATTGGCAAGTCGCTGGCGATGGACCTGGCCCCGCGCGGTATCGCGGTGTTCCTGCTGCATCCGGGGCGCGTGGCCCCCGACATGCTCGGCGGGCACGGCGACATCGGCCCGGACGAGGCGGCGGCCAACCTCATCGACCGCCTCGACAGCCTCACGCTCGCCGACACCGGCACGTTCTGGCACGCGAACGGTACGCCGCTGCCCTGGTGACGCGCCGGGGCAGGGCCGGTCCGACGCGGATTGCCGCAGCCCGCCGGGTGGGATCGTGTCCACCGACGCGACCTCAGTCCTCCAGCGCATTCCTTGACTTGCCGCGCGCCGCGGGGTTTCATCGGGCGACGCAAGGAAAAGGAAGCCCTCGCGATGATGGAGACTCCGTGCGCCCCGCGGCGCGCCGGCGCCCCGGCCCGGATGGCCGCGCAGGTCGCATGCGAGCCTGCTCCTGCGAGCGCCGAAGCGCGGGCGCAGCCGCATGGCGCGCCCGTCCTCCAACCCTGACTGCGACTGGCTCGGCCGGGCGGCGCCGGCCGAACGCATGACTCACCGGCGCAGCGCCACCCGTCCCGCCGTCGGCACCCAGCCACCCGGATTGCGTACCCGCAGCATGGCGGTCTGGACGCACA
>JAEXTE010000013.1 GCA_023453655.1 Pseudomonadota bacterium | reverse complement strand
GCGACCATGACCACGCCGAAGGCGGCGATGGCCGTGGCGATCGCGATCAGCCAGCCGTCGTAGCGGCCGTCGATGGCCTCCAGGCGCGTGGCCTGGCGGCTGCTGTCGAACATGCGGGAGTCTGCGGTCACGGCCATCAGCGCACCTTCAGCGTGGCGAGGCCGACCAGCACCAGGATCACCGAGATGATCCAGAAGCGCACGATCACGCGCGGCTCGGGCCAGCCCTTGAGCTCGAAGTGGTGGTGGATCGGCGCCATCCGGAACACGCGCTTGCCGGTGAGCTTGAAGCTGGCGACCTGGATCATCACCGACAGCGTCTCGATGACGAAGATGCCGCCCATGATCACCAGCACCAGTTCCTGGCGCACGATCACGGCCATGGTGCCCAGCACCGCGCCCAGCGCCAGCGCGCCGATGTCGCCCATGAACACCATCGCCGGATAGGTGTTGAACCACAGGAAGCCCAGGCCGGCGCCGGCGATCGCCGCGCAGATGATGATCAGCTCGCCGGCGCCCGGTACCGGCGGGATCTGCAGGTAGCGCGAGAACTCGGCGTGGCCCGAGGCGTAGGCGAACACGGCGATGCCGCCGGCGACCAGCACGGTGGGCATGATCGCCAGCCCGTCGAGGCCGTCGGTGAGGTTGACCGCGTTGGAGAAGCCGACGATCCAGAAGTAGGCGATCGCCACGAAGCCGACGCCGGCCAGCGGCAGCGCCACCGACTTGAACAGCGGCACGTAGAAGGTCGTGGCCGCCGGCACGTCGGCGTAGAGGTACAGGTACAGGCCGGCGGCGAGGCCGAAGACCGACTGCAGCAGGTACTTCCAGCGCGACTTGAGGCCGTTGGGATCGCGCTTGACGATCTTGATCCAGTCGTCGTACCAGCCGATCGCGCCGAACGCCAGCATCACCAGCAGCACCACCCACACGTATTTGTTGCGCAGGTCGCCCCACAGCAGCACCGAGGCGGTGATGGTGAACAGGATCAGGGCGCCGCCCATGGTCGGCGTGCCGGCCTTGGAGAAATGCGTCTGCGGGCCGTCCTGGCGGATCGGCTGGCCGCCCTTGTACTGGGCAAGCCGGCGGATCACCGCCGGTCCCCACCACAGCGAGAGCATGAGCGCCGTCAGCGCGGCGAGGATGCCGCGGAAGGTCAGGTAGCCGAACAGGCCGAACAGCCCCTCGACCTGCTGCAGCCAGCGTGCCAGTTCAAGCAGCATCGTGTTCCCCTGTTGCGCGCGCCAGCAGCGCATCGACGATGCGGTCCATGGCACTTCCGCGCGAACCCTTGACCAGCATCCGGACGCCCGGATGCAGGTCCGCGGCCAGTGCCGCGGCGAGCGCGTCGTGGTGGTCGAAATGGCGGCCGCCCTCGCCGAAGGCTTCGGCGGCGGCGGCGCTCAGCGGACCCAGCGCGTAGACGCGGGACAGCCCCGCGCGGCGCGCGCGGCGCCCGGCCTCGGCGTGCAGGTCGCGGGCGTCGCCGCCCAGTTCGCGCATGTCGCCGAGCACCAGCCAGGCCTCGCCGCCGCCGGAGGCCAGGGTGTCGATCGCGGCGTTGAGCGAGCCGGGATTGGCGTTGTAGCTGTCGTCGATCAGGACCGCGCCGCCGGCCAGGCGGTGCTGGACCAGGCGACCCTTCACCGGCTGGGCGTCGCCGAGTGCGGCGGCGATCTCCTCCAGCGGGATACCCAGCGCCAGCGCGATCGAGGCGGCGGCCAGGGCGTTGGAGACGTTGTGCCGGCCGGGCAGCGGCAGGACCACGTCGACCTCGCCGGTGGGAGCGACGAGCACGAAGCGCGACCCGTCCGCATCGCTGCACACGGCGCGGGCGGTCACGTCGGCGCTGGCCTCCAGGCCGAAACGCAGCAGGCGCCGGCCGTGGGCGCGTTCGGCGAAGTACGGCGCGAACGCGTCGTCGGCGTTGATCACCGCGACGCCGTCGTGCGGCAGCGCGTCGTAGACCGCGGCCTTGGTGTCGGCGATGCCGAGCAGGCTGTGCATGCGCTCCAGGTGCGCCGGCGCGATGTTGTTGACCAGGGCCACGTCCGGGCGGGCGATGGCGGTCAGGTAGGCGATGTCGCCGGGCTTGCCGGCGCCCATCTCGTACACCGCCACCTCGGCGTCTTCCGGCGCGTCGATCACCGCCAGCGGCAGGCCGATCTCGTTGTTGCGGTTGCCGGGGTTGGCATAGGCGCGCAGCGAACGCGCGGCGATGGCGTGGACGAGCTGCTTGACGCTGGTCTTGCCGTTGCTGCCGGTGATGCCGACGACCCTGGTCGTGCGCGAGCGCTGCATCGCCGACGCCAGCGCAGCCAGCGCGCGCTCGGTGTCGGCCACCACCACCTGCGGCAGCGGCGCGTCCACTTCCCGCGAGACCAGGGCGGCGCGCGCGCCGCGATCCGCCGCGGCGGCGACATGGTCGTGGCCGTCGAAGCGTTCGCCCTTGAGCGCGACGAACAGCGTGGCGCGTCCGTCGCGCGCGTCCAGCACGCGCGTGTCGGTCGCGACCGCGTCGATCGGCAGGTCGTCGCCCAGCAGGCGCCCGTGGGTCCATTGCGCGATGCGTGCCAGCGCCATCGGGGTCATGCGCCGCCTCCCAGCGCCTCGCGGGCGACCACGCCGTCGTCGAACGGATGCTTGACGCCGGCCACTTCCTGGTAGGTCTCGTGGCCTTTGCCGGCGACCAGGACGATGTCGCCGGCGCGCGCGCGGGCGATGGCGCCGGCGATCGCGGCGCGACGGTCGCGCTGCACGATCACGCGCGCGGGCTCGGCGAAGCCGGCGAGGATACCTGCGACGATGGCGTCGCCGTCCTCGCCGCGCGGGTTGTCGTCGGTCACCACCACTTCGTCCGCCAGGCGCTCGGCGATGGCCGCCATCTGCGGGCGTTTGCCGGTATCGCGCTCGCCGCCGCATCCGAACACGCACACCAGCCGCCCGCGCAGGTGGCCGCGCAGCGACTGCAGCGCCTGCTCCAGCGGGTCGGGCTTGTGCGAGTAGTCGACCACCACCAGCGGCCGGTCGCCGCCGCCGAGGCGGTTCATGCGCCCGGCAATCGGCTGCAGCCGCGACAGCACGCCCGCGATCGCGTCCACCGGCTGGCCGAGGGCGTGCAGCACGCCCGCCACCACCAGCAGGTTGTCGACGTTGAAGCGGCCCAGCAGCGGCGACCGCACGCGAGCGACGCTGCCGGCCAGGTGCAGGTCGAACGCGATGCCGTCGGCATCGAGCGCGACGTGCGTGGCGCGCACGTCCGCGTCGTCGGCGCCGCGCGCGCTGGTGCCGATCGCCTGCAGCGATCCGGGCAGGTCCAGCGCCAGGCGGCGCCCGTAGGCGTCGTCCAGGTTCACCACCGCCGTGCGCATGCCCGGCGTGGCGAACAGGCGGGCCTTGGCCGCGCCGTAGGCCTCCATGTCGCCGTGGTAGTCGAGGTGGTCGCGGCTGAGGTTGGTGAACACGCCGACCGCGAAATGCACCGCGTCCACGCGTCCCTGGTCGAGCGCGTGCGAGCTGACCTCCATCGCCACGGCCTGTGCGCCCTCGTCGCGCAGTTGCGCGAGCAGCGCATGGGTCTGCAGCACCAGCGGCGTGGTGAAGCCGGTGGCGCGCGCCTGGCCGTAGAGGCCGGCGCCCAGCGTGCCGATGGTGCCGGCGCGGGCGCCGCACCGCTCCAGCGCCTGCGCCAGCAGCTGCACGGTGGAGGTCTTGCCGCTGGTGCCGGTGACGCCGATGGTCGTCATGTGCGCCGAGGGCTGGCCGTGGAAGGCGTCGGCCATCGCGCCCATGCGCGCGCGCAGGCCCGGCACGGCGATCGCGTCCGCCGGCGGCGCCGGCACGTCGGCGGGCACCGGCGGTTCGAACAGGATGGCCGCGGCGCCGGCTTCCCTGGCCTGCGCGGTGAAGTGCAGGCCATGGGTGCCGAAGCCGCCGATGGCGACGAAGCCATCGCCGGGGCGCACGTCGCGGCTGTCGAGCACCAGGCCCGACACGGCGAGCCCAGCCGGCACGCCGGCCACGTCGGGCAACAGTTGCGCAAGCGGCATGGCGCGACTCATGGCGCCGCTCCCCGCTGCGCGGCGGACGCTGCCGGCGCGGCCGCGGCCAGCGCACGCGCGCGCTTGGCCTCTTCGGCCGACTGCGCGGCGATCCAGGTGTCGATGTCGTCCGGCGGCACGTCCATCAGCCGCAGCGCGCCCTCCATCACCCGTGCGAACAGCGGCGCGGAGATCCAGCCGCCGCCATAGGTCGAGCCGCCCCCGGACGTGTCGGGATCGTTGACCACCACCGTCACCGAGAAGCGCGGCCGTTCCACCGGCACCAGGCCGGCGAAATAGGCGATGTAGCGCCTGGCGTAGCCGCCGCCGGAGGACTTGCGCGCGGTACCGGTCTTGCCGGCCACGTGGTAGCCCAGGATCGCGGCGCGGGTGGCGGTGCCGCCCGGCTCGGTGACGGTCTGCATCATCTGCATGACCTGGGCGGCGATCGCCGGGTCCAGCGCCTGCTGCGTCTCGCCGCTGTGGCCGCCCTTGACGAAGGTGGGCGTGACCAGGCGACCGCCGTTGCCGAGCGCGGCGTAGGCGCGCGCGATCTGCAGCGGCGTGACCGACAGCCCGTAGCCGTAGGACAGGGTCTGCTTGGTGGTGCCGCTCCAGCGCTCGGGCGTGGGGAAGGTGCCCGGCGCCTCGCCGGGGAAGCCGCTGCCGGTGCTGCTGCCGAAGCCGAAGCGGCGCAGGAAGGCGTCGAAGCTGCTGTCGGGCAGCAGCTTGACGATCTTCGACACGCCCACGTTCGAACTCTTGGTGATCACGCCGGTGGTGTCGAGCACGCCGTAGTTGCGGAAATCGCTGGTGCGGTAGCGGCCGTTGGGGATCCAGCCGGGACTGGTATCGAAGCGCGTGGTGGGCGTGATCACGCCGGCTTCCAGGCCGGCGGCCA